>NZ_JAMYTK010000041.1:0-36811 GCF_040322355.1 Mesorhizobium sp. M0145 | reverse complement strand
GCCAGTCGGTTTCGATCGAATCATTCGTTCCCATCTGGCCGAGGAATCACATCTCGATTCCACCAGTCCACATCTAAGTTAGCGCCTATGCGTGCCAGTCCCTTCTCGCGCCCTGACCGCTCTCGTCCGCCGACCCGGTCAGCCCGGCATAGCGCGCCACGGCGCGGCGATCGCGCAAGCCGCGCGACAGGGCCTCGTGAACCAGCATGTCGGCCGTCTCGACGCCGATGCCGATGATCCGCGCGATGAGGCGTACCATCGCGTGCGGGCCGCTCGCCGCCGCAGCCGGGACGTCCGCCGCCGGCGCAGGCGTTCCTGCTCGATGGCGCGGATCTGCTCACGCACCAGGCTGAGCCGCGCAAGCAAGCGGGAGAGCTCGGCGCGGGTGTTATCTGCCAACGGCGTCCCTTCCGCCGTGCGGATGGGCGCGAGCCTGTTTGCCGCCTAGCGCAGGCTTAAGCGGAAGCTGCGGATGCCGAAGCGGGTGAGGACCGCCTTGATGCGGTTGACGAGCCGCGTCTGCTCGCCGACCAGGCTCTCCCGCTCGCGGTTCGGCCGCCGCTCGTCCTCCTCCTCGAGCGTCAGGATTGCCGCCATGGAGCAGTGGCGCTTCTCGCTGCGCAGCCAGCCGAGAAAGGCGCGCATCAGCTGCTTTGTGTCGAGGCGATCGGTCTTGGCGCGGCGATGCTCGCGCGACACCGCAATGCTGGCGGCGTGGATGGCGTAAGCCTCGATGCCGCGTGCCAGCAAAAAGCGCGCCAACCAGAAGCCGTCGCCGGCCGCCCCATAGGCGACGGCGATGCGCTTGACCGGGTGCCCGGCCCGGCCGGCTTCGTCGCGCCAACGCTGCAACAGTTTCAACAATGCTGGCGCATCGGCATCGAGCTTCTTGAGCGGCTGGCGTTTGAGACCTGGAACAAGCGCGGCGACGAGCCACTTCGTCTTGCTAATTTCGATGACGGCAATGATCGTGTTATCCTGTTCAAGAGCGGTAAGGGACCGGCTCGCGTCAAAAGATTGCGACATGGGGCGCTCCTTCTAATGGTCATTCTGGAGCGCCGAAGGATGCCACACCCTCGCCGCTCGCCCCATATCATCTTCTCCCTCCTGCTCAGATGGCCGATGGGTTTTTTGTCGCTCTTGATCGCTCTGCTTCAACCCCGGCCCAAGCCGGTCGCCGCTTAGAGCCCGAATTGTTCACGGTCGACTAGTCTACGTTGTTGCGCCGATTGAATAAGGCTGGCGAGCAGCGGATTTGCCGCCCGTCGGACCAGATCCGCCCGGGAGCAGAGGCGGCGTTTTGATTAGATGCCGGCCATGAGCATGAGCTTCAGTTCAGTGTACTCCTCGATGCCGTGGCGGGATCCTTCGCGACCGATGCCCGACTCCTTGACGCCCCCGAAGGGAGCAAGCTCTGTTGAGAGACGCCCGCTGTTGACTGCGACCATGCCGTACTCAAGCGCCTCTGCGACACGCCATATGCGGCCGATATCGCGCGCATAAAAGTAGGCGGCGAGGCCGAATTCGGTGTCGTTCGCCATCGCGATCACGTCGTCGTCCCCGCTGAATCGGAACAGCGGGGCAAGCGGTCCGAACGTCTCTTCTCGGGCAACCTTCATCGACTGGGTGACGTCGGAGAGCACCGTCGGCTTGTAGAAGGTGCCACCCAGCTCATGACGAGTGCCCCCTGTAAGTATGCGCGCACCCTTCGCCACTGCGTCGGCAATATGCTGCTCCACCTTCGCAACCGCGGCCGCGCTTATCAATGGTCCCTGGCCAATGCCTTCGGCCATGCCGTCGCCGACCTTGAGCCGCGCAACTTCGGTCGCAAGCTTTTCGGCAAACGCATCGTAGATGGAATCTTGAACATAGATCCGGTTCGCACACACACAGGTCTGGCCCATGTTGCGGAATTTCGACGCCATGGCCCCAGCGACAGCCGCATCGATGTCGGCGTCATCAAAGACGATGAAGGGAGCATTGCCACCCAATTCGAGCGCGAGTTTCTTCACGGTTGTCGCGCACTGCGCCATCAGGAGCTTCCCGACCGCCGTGGAACCGGTGAAACTCAGCACGCGGACATCCGGGCTGTCGCAGAGTGCCTTACCGATCGCGTGGGCGTTTCCCGTGATGACATTGAGGACGCCGGGCGGCAGACCCGCCTTCTGACCGAGGGCAGCAATGGCGAATGCCGTGAGCGGTGTTTCCAGCGCAGGTTTGACGATGGCCGTGCAGCCAGCCGCAAGGGCCGGGCCAACTTTGCGGGTTATCATCGCTGCCGGAAAGTTCCAGGGCGTGATCGCCGCAACGACGCCTGCTGGTTGACGGATCACCACAATGCGGCCGTCCTGGATATGGCTTGGAATTGTCTCGCCATAGATCCGCTTTGCTTCTTCGGCGTAGAACTCCAAAAAGGAGGCCGCGTAGAGTACCTCGGCCTTCGCTTCAGACAACGGCTTGCCCTGTTCGCTGGTTAGTATCCGAGCCAACTCGTCGGCATATTCCACCACGAGATCGTGCCATCGGCGCAAAGTCGTCGATCGCTCCTTGGCAAGGAGCCCTGCCCAAGCCGGGAACGCGCGCTTGGCCGCTGCGATGGCCTTGGCAGTCTCTGCCTCACAGAAATCGGGAACCTTCGCAATTTCTTCGTTGGTGGAGGGATTGAGCACCGACAGTTCAGGCTCACCCACCCATTCGCCATCCACAAGGCATTGCGCCGGCCAGCGCTCTCGCATCTCGGACCTCTTGGTTGTCTTGGCAGCGCGCTTGGCCAGTTCAATGTCAGGCATAATCATGTGATTCCAACCTTGGTCGGGGTGATAGTGACTGGGCTCATGCGGGGAGCGAACTCCCCTCCGTTCACGTCGATGATCGCTCCAACGAATGGATCCGCATGAAGAAGTCACGAACGGACGCATGATCCCGGAGATCGGCGGGGCCGGCTAGCAGGCGGCGGCCGGACGGTATTTCCTTGCGAACCGCCTGCTCCGCGGCTCGGGTGGAATCCGCGTTCTGGCTGAAAAAGCCACGTCCGCACCGGCGACGCGCAGTCGGCGAACCCAGGCCAAACCAATCCCGACGACCCTCCTGAGACAACGGCAACCTTCGTGAAAGGCGCTGTCGTCATACCAGTTCCGATGGTTCGCCAAGGGTGCCCGTAAAAAGGGAGATCGGTGGGTGCGCCTCAGGATCGGTGATGACTTCGATGAGCACCGGCGTCTTCGAGGACAGAGCGCGGTCAAGGGCAGACCCAATGTCTCCCGGATTCTTGACTATGATCGCGTCACAGCCGCATGCCTTGGCGAGAGCAGCGTGGTCGACGGGAGCGAACTGACAGGCTGTCGTATAGCCGCCGAATTTCACGGTCTCGGCATCTTTTTGGAAGCCGAGCACGCCGTTGTTGAGCACGATCACCGTAAGGTTGATTTCGGACCGCACGAGCGTTTCGAGTTCTCCCCAGCTATGGGCAAACCCGCCGTCTCCGACCAGTACGACAACAGGACTGTCGGGTCTTGCTAGCTTGGCGCCTATGCCGAGTGGCAAGCCCCATCCCAGACCTGCCAGGCCGCGCGGAGCGATGAACCGCTGCCCTGCCCGAAGTGTGCGGAGCTGGCCGACGATCCACATTGAAGAATAACTCGCGTCTGCCACTACGATGGTTTCCGGCGTCATATGCGATTGCAGGTCGCGCATGATGCGTTCTGGCCTCAACGGCGTCTGGTTGCTGCCGCTGAATATGCTGCGATCCTGCTCGAATTGCTCCCAGGCTTCGGCGATGCGACGTTCAAGCGACCCCTTCTTGGCCGAGCGATGGGACAGGTCCTCCGACAGTAGCGCGGCACTCAGGGCTTGAATTGTAGTGGCTATGTCTCCGACGAGGCGGACAGACTGGTAGTTCCTGCCGATTTCGCAAGGATCGATGTCGAGGTGAACGACCGTCGCCGTAGAAGGAATCGAACGCCAGCTATCGGTTCCGTTCTGGTTGGTCCTGGTGCCGACGAGAAAGACAAGATCTGCCTCATCCATTAAGGCGCGCGTGCGATAGCCGAGAGATCTTGGGCCGTTCAGCCCCCCACTTACGCCGCAAGTCAGGGGCGCGCGCTCATCGACAGCGCCTTTGCCCATATTCGTTGTGAACACGGGCAAATGGGCCGTGCTCTGCAGCTCCGCGAGCGCTTTGCTCGCGGCCGGCGAAACCGCGCCGCCTCCGGCCAGCACCACGGGCGACTCGGCGCGAGCGAGCAACTTGGCCACCGCCGCGAGCGCCTCGTCGCTCGGGCGGATGGGATCAAGCGGCCACGTGCCGTAGTTCCCTGTCCGACCGCGTACGCCAGCCGGAACATTCTCGCGGAGCAGGTCGGCCGGAAGGATGAGCACGGCTGGGCCAGGCCGGCCACTGGTGGCCGCGATAAACGCGGAGTCGACATGGTCCTCGATCCGATCAGCCGTTATCACCCGTCGCGTCCATTTGGAACAGGCCGAGAAAAGGGCGATGTGGTCCAGTTCTTGGAATGCGTTCCGGTCAAGCTGGTTGCGCTCGACCTCCTGCACCAAGGCCACCACCGGAATACTCGCCTTAAGCGCTTCGGATAGCGGCGGTACGAGCAACGTTGCGGCAGGTCCATTTTGGGCACACACGACGCCGACTTTGCCCGATATGCGGGAGTAGCCATCGGCCATGGCCCCACCCATATTTTCCTGGCGATAGGCGATTTGCCGGATTCCGATCTTTTCGCATGCCAGAACCACCGCCGAGGGTAGGCTCTGGGCAAAAATCATCTCGACGCCGTTGCGTTGCAGTGCTGCTGCAATCCGTTCAGCTACAGTTTCCACGGACATTACTCCGATGTCTCCATCTTGTTGATGTCTGCTGCGTGTTCTTGGAGGAAGAGACGAAACAGGTCGGATATCGCGTCGACCTCAGTCTCTCCCATCGGCGTTGACAGGCACGCGGCCGCCCCATTCGGCAAGATGACGCCGTGACGGCAAAACAAGCGCGAGAGCGTCCTTAGGATAGCGTTTTGGGCTGGATTGGTTGCCGTGTCCCTGAACTCACGCGGTTTCTGCCGCATCGGATGAATTCGAAACAGGGAGCCGGCTCCGGTAACTGCAAACGGAGCGTCGCGTTGCGCAATGATCTCGGCGAGGTTGGCGCGCAGCCGGTCGCCCAGTCCGTCGAGGCGAGCGAACGCTGCTTTGTCCAAAGCGCACATTGCGGCGATGCCGGCTACAATCGAGAGTGGATTGGCCGAGAACGTTCCCCCCTGTGGCAGCAGAGGGCGACCGGACTTGGCGCTGAAGACCTGCATGACCTCTTCGCGTCCGCCGATCGCGCCAATGGGCAGTCCACCGCCGATTATCTTGCCCATAGTGATCAGATCGGGTTTCAGCCCGTATCGCGCCGAAGCGCCGTGGTAGCCTTGGCGCAGGTTCAGCACTTCGTCAGCGATGATGAGCACGCCGTGATGGCGGCAGAGCCGATGCAGCGCCTCCAGGAAGCCCGGGTTCGGCGCTATCAGGCCAGCCCGGCTCGGCATCGGATCGATTACGACCGCCGCGATCCGATGCGCATGGGCCTGGAGCTTCTTCTCAAGCAGCTCAGTGTCGTTGAAGCGCAGCACAAGCGTCTCTTGGAGAACGCTTTCGGGCATACCCTTGTACAACGGTACCGAGGCCGGATCGTCGGCTGGTCCCCAGTTCTCTGGGCTTGCCGACTGGCTGACTTCAACCCAGTCATAGGCGCCGTGGTAGGCTCCCTCGAACTTGGCGATCCCTGCCTTGCCGGTGAAAGCTCGTGCCGCCTTGATGGCGAAAATCACGGCTTCAGTGCCGGTGTTTACAAATCGAACGCGATCAACATTCGGAATCCGCTCGCAAAGGATATTCGCCAGCTCAATTTCCATCTTCGTCGGATTGGCAAAGCAACTGCCGTTCGTCAGCTGCCGATAGACGGCCTCGATGACCGGTTTGAAGGCATGTCCGTGGATGAGGGTCGTAAAATTCCCGTTCAAATCAAGATAGCGGTTTCCGTCGACATCGAAGAGATAAGCGCCCTCGCCTCGCTCCATGTACGTCGGAATTGGATCGCGTTCGATCGTTACCCGGCTCGTACCGTCGGGAAATACCGACATCGCGCGTGCGAACGCTTCCTCCGAGTGGGTCAAGGCCGGCGTTTCGTGCCGAACTTCTGCGTTTGATTGCGTAGTCATTGATATCCCCCTCGCACCTCGTGCCATATCGGCGAGGCCGCCGATGCGAGCGCTGACGCGACTGCGCTTTCCACCGTTTGCTCGATCACTCCCATGGAGATTGTTTCCAAGTTTCATGAATGGCATCCACGAGGGCGGAGGCTAAATCTTGGACATCGGTCTTGCTCATCGGTGTCGAGAGCGCGCCGGAGCAATTCGGCGTCATCAGAAAACCCCGTTCCAGCATTGCAAGGTGAACCTTTGCCAGCGCAGTCTTCTGCACGGGGCTCGGGAACGAAGTCCGGTAGTTTCGGATAACTTCGGTCTTCAGATGGAGCCGAAAGAGGGAACTCATGCCCGTAACTTGCGCGGGGAGTTCGCGCCTTCTTAGTTGCTCAGTGATTTCGCTACGAAGCATATCGCCCATCCGGTTAAGACGGGCCACGGCATTCATACTGTATGATTGCAGCGCCGCCAGCCCAGCTGTCATGCTGAGCGGGTTGGCGCTGAACGTGCCGCCGTGGGAGACGGCTGGCTTGCCCTTGGTGTGATCGAAGACCGCCATGTGTGACGCAGGCCCTGCGACGGCCCCAACAGGCAAGCCGCCGCCGATGATCTTTCCCATAGCCACCAAATCCGGCTCAAAACCGAACGTGGCATGGGCGCCATGATAACCGATGCGGTATGAAACGACCTCGTCGATCACAAGCAGGATGCCGTAGCGGTTACAGCAATCCTGGATGACCTCCCGCACATCCGCGTCCATCGGAACCATGCCGACGCGAGAGGCGAGCGGATCGACGAGTATCGCGGCGAGACGCTCATGGTGTGCACGGATGAGCTCTCTGCACGTCTCGGGCTCGTTGTAGGGGAGGACCAGAACCTCCGTGGCGGTGGAGACGGGAGTTCCCTTGGTGTAGAGCACACTCTTGGGCGATGAATCGCCCCAGTTCATTGGAGTAGAATCAAGGCTGACTTCCACATGGTCGTAAGCGCCGTGATATGCGCCCTCAAACTTCGCGATCATCGGGCGCCCTGTAATCGCGCGCGCGGCCTTGACGGCGTACATGACAGCCTCGGTACCGGAGCTCGTGAAGCGGACCTGCTCAAGCCTCGGCGAGCGCGCGCTAATCGCTTCCGCAAGGCTGGTCTCACTTGTGGTCGGAAGCCCGAATGCGGTGCCGTCGTCCAGCACCTTGTGCAGCGCCTCAATTACCGGCGGAAAGGCATGGCCATGAACGAGCGAGAAGAAGTTGTTTGCGCAGTCGAAGACCTTCCTGCCGTCCGCGTCGGTGATCCAACAGCCGGCTGCAGACATAGCATAAGGCGGCTGGGGAGCGAAAAAAGGGGCAGCACGCATGCTTCCGCCTGGCGTGATCCTTAGTGCTCGTTGAAACTCGTCGCGAGACTTCGGCCCAATGACCTCTCCCCGGTTATGGCCTAAGCTTGAAATGGGCTGCACGTCCGAACTCCTTGACCACCTTTGTTGAGTGACGACTGGATCACATGAACCACTTAATGTCAATCAGGATCAAACGCTTCACTTCTATACACGCGTATTCTCCGCCGCAAAGCGCGACTTTTCGAATTGCGCGGCCGGGCTTTAAGGCGTGGGGCAGCGTACCCGCAAAAGCTCTTGCCTTCGCGCTTCGGTGGCCAAAACATCGACTGCAAGCAAATTGGAGCTGAGGACGACGCCGTAGACGTCCCTGGCCATCTCAGGGCTCACAATCTCGTCTACCGCGTCGCGCTGAACGGCGAGAGGATCCCGCCTGAGCGGATCTCCGAAGCCGCCACCACCCGGGGAGCTGACGTCCACCCTTGCGGATCCCAATTGCATGATTCCATATTGTGGAACGGCAATCGCTTCGCCGCCGTCCAACAGCGTCACGGCGATTGTGCCTTTCACCCCCGGCTCGCCGCCTACGATGCCATAGCCGGTTGGTTTGCGGCTGCCTTCATTGCGAAACGAGTACTCTGCGGGCTGATATGTCGAGGCGGAGTATTCAAGGCCGGTTCCGCCGCGAAACTCGCCTGCCCCCCCGCTGTCCTTTCGCATCTCGGAGCGATGAATCTTTACGGGATAGATCTGCTCGTAGGTCTCGACATTAGGCAGGTTCATCCCGCCGAGGGTGCAGAGCTGTCCGGCCGCAGGGAAGCCATCGCGCCCCCGGACGGCTCCTGCCCCGGACGACCCGTTCCAGTGATACATCACGTACGTCCTGCCATCGTCTTTCCGTCCCGACGAAATGCAGTAGCAAGTCTTTCCCCAGCCGGCATAGCCTTCCAAAGGCATGGCGGTCGCAAGGGCGCGCCAAACGGCGTGGACAATCTCGCTCGTCGGATGCACGGTGTTCATCGTCATTGGCGCCGGCGGAAGGGCATTTACGACAGTGCCGGGCGGTGCCTCGATCGTCATCTGCCGCATGGCGCCCTGGTTCTGCGGTACGCGCCCGTTGAAGAACGACATCACCGCGAGGAAGACCGCCGAACTCGTATTGGCAATCGAGCTGTTCTTGAAGCCGCGGATTTGCGGCGCGCTGCCGGAGAAGTCGACATGCAGATGCTCATTCTTTACCGTAAGGGTGACGCGAACGGGCACGTCCATCGACTCAAAGCAGTCAGTGTCGGAAACATCCTCGCCATAGTAGACACCCTCGGGAATTGTGCGGATCATCTCCTTCATCAGTGTCTGTGCATGATCAAGGATCGCGCTGAAAACCCCCTCAGTTTCAGCGAGACCATACTCGCGAGCGAGCGCGACAACCCTGTCGCGCCCGGTGCGCGTCGAGCCAACCATGGCGGCAAGATCACCGTCAAGAAGATCCGAGGTGCGGCTGTTGAGCAGAAGGAGGCGCCAAAGGTCTTCGCGCACACGGCCGCGCTCGAAGAGGCGGAGGACGGGAAGCCGGATGCCTTCATGAAAAATCTCTGTCGCCGCAGCATTGTACGTTCCCGCTGCACCCCCACCGATGTCGGATTGATGCGCCCTGTTGCTCGCAAACCCAAGAAACCTCTCATCGACGATGATCGGGCGGATTATCGTCCAGTCCGGAAGATGGTTTCCTCCCGCTTCGTAGGGATCGCTCAGGAGGAAGACGTCGCCATCGTGAAGATCACCGCCATAGTCGCGAAGTACCGCGCGAATGGCAAAATCGCCTCCCCCCGTATGGATCGGAAGACCGTCGGCGACGGATAGCGCATCGCCTCGGGCATTGCTCAGGAAGCAGGAGAAGTCGTGGCTCTCGCTGAAGATCGGGCTCTGCGCGGTCCGCGTCATCGCCCAGCCCATGTAGCGAGAGATGTGATCCAAACGCTTCTGCACCAGCGTCATCATAATCGGGTCGACGGCCATGGTCATCACTCCGAAATAGAAAGTTGAATAGAATAGTTCCCGCCCTCATCGACCAGCAGCATGTCCGCCGCTCCGAGGAGAATGGTCGTCGTCAGTTCCTCGATGACGGCGGGGCCTGTTATCCTCGCCCCGGGACTTAGCGTCGAGGAAGAGAACACCGGCGCATCGACGAAGCCAGTGCGAGTGTCGATCCATATGCTGCGGGTGCTACTTGCCTGCGGGCTTTCAGCCGTCGCGCCGGCGGCTTCCAGCTTAAGCGCGGGGAACCGGCCCTTGCCGATAAGATGAAAGGCTACGATTTGTACCTCGTTGCGTTCCTGCACGTAGCCGTAGATGCTCGAGAACTCTTCCTCGAAGCGATGCCGCAGCGTCTGCTTGCTGTCCGTACCGCCGAAGAACGGCACGCGCACTGTCCATTGTTGGCCGCGATATCGCAGCTCCAAGAAGCAATCGATGACGATTGCCTCGCTGGAGAAGCTTTCAAGAAGCCGGCCGCGTTGTTCGTCCTCACGTTTAGCAACCTGTTCGGAAATCGGCGTAAGCGTCTCATCCGAAAGCTCGACCATGCAGGATTGAATGAGGTCGTGACGAATATTGGAATTGCACATTCCAAACGCGCAGAAGACGCCGGCAAGCCGGGGCACGAACACCGACCGGCATCCCAGAAGCCGAGCGACTGGCACACCGTGGAGCGCTCCGGCGCCTCCGCAAGCAACGAGCGTCAGGGCATGAGGGTTGACGCCGCGCTCGCTAGACATCCTCTCCATTGCGTGCAGCATGTTCTGTTCGGCGAGGCGGATGATGCCGATCGCTGCCCCTTCCACCGTCAGACCCAGCGGTTGCGCCACGTGCTCGGCGATCGCTTCATGCGCGAGTTCCGAGCGGATGTTGACCGATCCGTCCGCGTAGGCGCCGGGCCGCAGCCGCCCCAACACCACGTGGGCATCGGTAACCGTGGCCATCGTTCCCCCAAGCCCATAGCAGGCCGGGCCCGGGCGCGAGCCGGCGCCCTGCGGTCCGACTTGGAGCATGCCGCCAGCATCGACATAGGCGATCGTGCCGCCGCCGGTGCCGACCGTGTTGATTTCAACGCTCGCCGTGATCGCCGGGTACCCGGCTATATCAAGCCGGGTGGTCTCACCGACCTTTCCCCGGTCATAAAGCATGACATCGCAACTCGTCCCGCCAATCTCCATAGTGATGAGACTACCAAGGCCATCTTTCCCAGAGAAATAGTCGAGCGCGCCGACCCCAGCGGCCGGTCCTGAGAGGAGCAGGGAAACCGGGCGCTGTTCTATATCATCAATAAAGGCCGCGCCTCCGTTGCTTTGGACGAGAAGGAGCCTATTCGACATCCCGAGTTCACTTAGGCGCTCGTCGAGCTGTCGGAGATAGGGAACGACCCTTGGACCAATATAGGCGTTGACGACAGCCGTCGAGGAGCGTTCGTACTCGCCCATGACCGCCGCGAGCTTTGCCGATCCGCAAACAAAGCAATCCGGCATTGCCTCTCGAAGGTAACGAACGCAAAGTTCTTCATTGGCATCATTAAGGTAGCTGTTGATGAAGCAGACGGCGACCGCCTGAACGCCAGCCGCCTTGAACCGTGCGATGGCATCATCGAGATCTGCCCGATCGACTTCAGCTTCGATGCGTCCGTCCTTCAGTACTCGTTCGGTTACCGGCCTGCGCAGCCAGCGTGGTACTAGCACATCGGGCCAAGGCGTCCGATAGTCCCATACGTTCTCGCGAAAGCCGCGGCGGATCTCGAGTGCGTCGCGAAAGCCTCGAGTAACGAGCATACCCGACTTGGCACCCTTTCCTTCGAGAAGAGTGTTGGTGGCGACGGTGGTGCCATGGACGAAATGGGTGCATGCCGACAGGAATTCCCGGATCGTAAGACCCTGGCTCTCCGCCAGCGCGGAAACCCCGGCAAGAACACCCACGGAAGGATCGTCTGGCGTAGATGCGGTCTTATGAATGCGAATACCGGAACGGGATCCGACGGCGACGACATCGGTGAAGGTGCCGCCGACATCAATCCCAACTCGCCAAGATTCTTTCGCCAATTCCTTTTCTCCTACGGATATATCTTTGTGCGTTGGTGGTGACATATCGTTCGAAAACGCTCCGGGCTTGCAGTCAGGATCATTGGATCATACAGTTCAACGTTCGTCAATATGGATCAATTGCTTCTAACTGAGAATCGTGGCAGCGTATGATCAGCAACTGCGGATCGTATTCATGAATCCCAAACCGTCCGACATAGACGCGAAATTGCGGCAACTCATGCCGGAGGCTCGTGGGCCTGCGGCTGCTGCGATCCAGTTCCTTATTGCCCACCGCGACGAGATACCCTTTCGCTCCATGCGCGAGCTTGCTAAGCGCGCTCGGGTGCCTTCAGTAACATTGGTGCGGTTGGCGCAGAATCTTGGCTTCAAGGGTTTCGATGAATTCCGCGAGGTCCATATTGCTGAATTGATCAACACTAAGAGCAGCAACAGGGGCCGCGCTGCTGAGCTTATATCCCTTGGCCAGAAGGAAGGTGCACTTGGTTTTGCTGCACAGTTCGCTGAGCGTGAAATCGAGGCCCAAAGAGCAGCGGTTACTGCCTTGAGCGAGAAGCAGCTTGAAGCAGCGGTAAAGGCATTGGTCGAAGCCTCACGGGTCTATGTGATCGGACGCCGACCCTTCTTTGCCCCGGCCTATTCGCTTTCCTATTCATTGCGGAAGGCCAAACCAAACACGTTCCTGCTTGACACCGGTGGAGGATCAGGATTGGAACTCGATGACCTCACGAGAAATGACGTGGTCATCGGATTTACTTCCCACCCCTATAGCAGGGTCACCTTTGACGTGGCGAAAAATGCGAAGGCCCAAGGCGGGACGGTTATTGCCGTTACCGACAGTGAGAACGCGCCAATTGCACGGTTTTCGGACCATCTTTTCCTCATGACAGCGCGAAGCTACGCCTTTCCGGACTCTGTTGCAGGCGCTTATGTTATCGCGAACATTCTTGTCGCGCTCACAGTCTCAAGGCTGGGCGCAGACGCATTGGCGCGTATCCAGCGCAATGAGCTGGAAATCCGCGAAACGGGAGAATATCTGGCCGAACCCGCGCGGCGCTCAAAGGCTTGGACGTGAGAAACGAGGCGCACTCAACATGCTTCCGTCTCGAGTCAATACCTCCGAAGTAGATCGGTGGCATGGTATCCGCCCGCAGAGCACGCAATTGGCGATTTCAGCCCTGGGCTGCTCCCCATCGAGTGATCAAGCTGTTCTGCGCCTACAGGACTTCTCGTGCTGGCGGCCCACAACGTCGCGTGAGCAGAGGCAGCCGCTGTCGATATCGAAGAAAGGAACCTACCCCCACGACACAGGATGGCTTTCTCGGCAACCGTCCCAGATCCACTCACCTGGCTACGGCTGACACGCTCGCCATGCGCCGGTGCCGGCTTCAAGGTTGCTGCGGCTGCATTTATCAGCATGAGGCGAGAGCCGTTGGACGCGATTTCATGCTGGTGGCCGTGGCCGACATCCCGCATATCCAAGAAGGCGCGCCGATAAGCTTGCTTATCCCGATGAGGGGACGCATTTTGCCTTTTGCCACCCCGGGCCATCGAGCCGAATCGAACTCGTGCGTCTAATCGCGCTGGCGCCACGACCACGAGATAAGGCACTATGTTTCATTTGTCGGCACAACACGATCTTCGTCGGCGACGGGTGCTCACGGCCCAGTGCCGGTGAGGACAACGATAGCGCGTAGGGAATAGCTCGTGGCTTCAGGTGCTAGTTTCGCAAAGCGTCCTCTCATTTCGGCACATTGCCGATCATCTTAATTCCAAGAAGGAAAATGTCCGCTCCACCAGCCTGCTCTGGGGGCCTAAACTTCCAGTTTCCGGCGTTTGCGTGCACTTTGCGCTCTCCGGCTCATTTAGCCTGCTACCTTTTAAGTGCCGCGTTAACTCACTGCAACCTGCCGTGAAAACGTCCGCGCTGCGGAACAATGGCGTCGGTCATTATATCTGCAACGGCAAGGAAATCTGCGCAACGGCAGCACGCCTCGGCCGGCGGATCAGATGCAGGGTGGAGCTACATTTGAGTTCCCCATCATCTGGGATGACTGTATCAGGTGCTTGGGCAGAATTGATTATTCTGGGCGACCCAGTGCTCGAAAATCGCCTCGCGTCGGTGCCGCTAAGCGCCTGTTCGAATGTACCGGCGTCTCCCGCGTCGCAACCGCGGTCCGTCGTGTTAACCGGGTTACCCGTCTCAGGCGCCTCAGGCCGTTGCCGAAGTCGCAGGCATCTGCCCGCGGACCGTTCGAAAATGGGTTGATCGGTATCGCCCGGAAGGATCGGCGGATCGCAGGATCACTCATCTAGGGGTTGTGTGCGTCAAGTTCTGCAAAAAGGGGCGGGCATGGTGCTGGTCATGCGGCTTGGCGCAGAGCGAGCTTCTTGTGCTCGCGCAGGTCGTCCATGTTGATGTAGCGGTTGGCCTCCATCCAGTTTTCGTTGGTCTTGACGGCCAACGCCCTGACCAGGCGCAGGCAGCTTTCGGTGTTCGGGAAGATGCGGACGACATAGGTGCGCCGTCGGATTCCTCGTTGAACCGTTCAGGGCCGTATCGACTGCGCCGACCGACATCTGCAGCAACTATCGAGACGATCGAACGGCTACGCCGCCAGCGTCGCACGGTTGCACAGATCTCAACCGAGGCCGCCGTCTCACCTGCGACTGTCAGCCGTGTTCTGCGCCGGCTGGGATTGAACAAGCTGAGCGCCTTAGAGCCGGAACCCGTGCGCCGCTACGAGCGGGAGTATCCCGGCGAGCTCATCCCTCGTGATATTAAGAAGCTCGGCCGGATCGGCTCCGTCGGACACCGCATCGACGGACGACAAGCTAGCGTGGTCGATCGCCCCACCTTGGCATCGGCTGGGAGTTCGTTCCATGTCTGCATCGACGATGCCTCGTGTGTTTCGGTCGATCTGGATATCTAGGCAGGTATATCGAGCCCGGGGTTACCTCGTGCAAACAGTTGCCATCAGTTGGCTCATGGCGACCATTTCGGGCTCCTGACATGATAGTTTCCCTCGTGCAGGCCGCATCCACATTACCGGTATTCTTCTCTCAATTCTCGCCGGCGCCATCGCGGATAACTTCAGCCGCCGATGGGTGATGTTTGCGAGAACGCGTGAGCATTGGCATCAACGAAGCTGATGATGTCGGTGGGTCTTTTGTTCATCCTTGGCTGATACTCGGACTGGGCTTCCTGGCTGGCTGCGGCTTTGCGCGGACTGATCCGGCTTAGCACGCTTCCATTGGCGACTTCCTCGTCGAGCGCGACATCGCGGCCGCGGTGACGCTTATGTCGGTCGAGCATAACATCGTGCGCAGGATCGGTCCGGCCTTGGGCGGCGTGACCTGGCCTTCTTTGGACCAATGGCCGCTTTCGCCTTGGCCGAGCGACTGGCGCCACGGGCGCAACATGGCGCACCAAATGGAAAGTCCGCTTTTCACCTCTTCCTTGAGAAATGACGACGGCGGTTCATGACCGAATCCGCTTCGGAGCGATTTCCGAATCCGCTTCGCAGCGATTTCCTTGGGGATCAGGGCGGCGATAGCCCGTGCAATCCTTTTCGGGGTGGCAAGCATCTCCATCCTCGTGCTGCTCGTCTCTGGGTCTGAGATCAGTTGAAAGGCGGGCCAATCGTCTGCGGCATTCTATTGGTCGGTTTCGGCACGGGAGCTTTTATAACCGGCATGAGCAACGGCTTCCTGGGACGGGTCATTATCAAGACGCATGTAGTCATCGACATGATATAAAAAGCGAGATCAATTCGTGAAAGCCACGAATTCAAAGCATTTATTTACGAAAATATACTCGATTGGAAGCTTCCGTAACGCAAATTTCACTCAATAATAATCTCAAGCGCTGGGGTATGTGATACAGTTTTGACGATGCCGGCTTGCCGGTCACACGTGCAGAGCCGTAGCTTTAGAGCCGGCTTTGTGCGCCAGCTACAATATCCGGCGCAAATGGCTGCGGAGCAGAGACTATGGAACGCCGGCCGATTACTTCTATCTCTCAAGCTCGAGGGCTAGCAACCAGAGTGCCAGACCAATCTTCTTTGGTCCCCTCAATAGATTTCCCCAAAGCAGCCAGAGAGGCGTTTGCGGTGGAGTTCGGCCGGTTTCTTGACCAGACTGATGCTGTTGCTCAATCCGAGCAGTTGTTTGACCTATTATCTTCTTTCGCCCTGAATCTTGATTGCCCATGGCTCGCCTATGGCTCTCTAACATCCGACCTAAGATTTTTAAAGCCGGTCCGATGCGATCCGGCGACGATGCTGAACTATCCTGATGAATGGCAGGAGCGCTATTTCGAAATGGGTTATGACAGAATAGACCCCATCATCAGGACAAGTCGACAACGGACAAGCGCATTTCGATGGAGCGATGTGTACAACGATGCAACCACGACTGAAGACGAACGGCGTGTTTTCGATGAGGCCGCGACGTTCGGCTTAAAGTCGGGCATCAGCGTCCCATTGCACGGCCCCCAAGGCAGCTTTGCCATCATGAGCTTTGCTCAATCCAGGGACCATGGATTCCAAAATAGAACAATCACATACTTGGAACTTGCCGCGCTTCATTTCCATCTCAGAGTCGCGCAGATCGGGAATATGAGCGGTCTCCAAGAAGCTCCTGAGCTTTCCGTAAGAGAAAGAGAGTGTATACTGTGGACGGCGAGAGGGAAATCGTCGTGGGAGATAGGCAAAATCCTAGGGATATCCATAAACACGGTCAATTTCCACATAAAAAACACAATGCGAAAATTGGATACTGGTAGCAGAACGGTCGCTGCTATAAAAGCCGCAAACTTCGGAATTATCGAACTGTAAGGAGCGGCTGACGGCCGCTGAATTTTTATCCAGCGGCGGCTAGATTTTCAGGCCCTCTTGCCTCCTATCCATTTTGAACGGCCGAAAGGTGGAGTTTCCGAGCCTTTTCACGATGCCGGGCTGGCGGCGCCATTAAATTGAGCAACGAGGTCCCTTGTGCGCCGATAGCACCATGCGGGCGCACCTTGTTGTACAACTCGGCGACGGAACACCCACGGAACCGGCCCGGAGCGCGAGCTTCTCTATCCATGGCATCCTTGGGCGGGTCGCCAGGTCCATATTCATGAAGTGATCGACAAGAACGAAGCAGAGGTTTTCCGCTGCAGTCTTTCTGGCCGGGTATCGGATCGCTCGCTGGAGGTTCCCGGGTGGATGTTCGATCGGAGCCTCAGCGCGAGCTGGCGCATCACGACTGCTCCGCACGTCTACCTTGCCGCGCTGGGCACCCTGGCGAAACTGCTCCACGACACGGGGGCCCCATCGCAATCGCCGGAGATGGGCGCAGCATTGGGCTGTCACGCGAATCGGGGAGATGTCCATGCCGCGCCAGCCCACGACATACCAGTTCGATCTGTTCTCGAAGCCGAACGACGCCGACACGGTGCAGACGCCGCAATGGCAGGCGCTGCCGGCCGAGGCGCGCCGATCAGTGACGAAGCTGATGGTCAGCCTGATGCTCGGACACGTCGACGGCGAGAGTGCCGCAAAACGGGAGGGCGCGGATCATGATGCATGAGAAGATTGGGCCGCATCATCTGGAGCGCAAAGCGATCCTGTATGTGCGGCAGTCGTCAGCCCATCAGGTCCTGCACAATCGTGAGAGCAGCATGCTTCAATATGCGATGCGCGACCGCCTGACGGTCCTTGGCTGGTCTCGCGTAGAGACGATCGATGACGATCTCGGCCGTTCCGCCGCCGGCGGCGTGGTACGCGCCGGCTTCGATCGGATGGTCGCCGAGGTCTGTCTCGGCAAGGTTGGGGCGGTTGCGGCACGGGAGGTGTCGCGGTTTGCCCGCAACAGCCGCGACTGGCAGCAGCTTATCGAGATGTGTCGTGTCGTCGATACCGTGCTAATCGACCAGGAGACAGTCTATGCGCCGCGTCAGGGCAATGATCGGCTGCTGCTGGGATTGAAGGGCAGTCTCAACGAGTATGAACTCGATCTTCTGCGCCAGCGTTCGCTGTCGGCCCGCTACGAGAAGGCCCACCGCGGCGAACTCGTCGTCGCAGCCCCTGTCGGCTTCGTGAAGGTCGGCGATCGGCTTGAGAAGGAACCTGATCGGCGTGTGCAGGAATCCATTACCCTGGTGTTCGACAAGGTTGCCGAGCTCGGCAGCGCCCGTCAGGCCTTGATGTGGTTCCTCGAGCATGGGCTGGATTTGCCCGCCAAGCGCAACAATGGCGACGTGGTCTGGCGCAGGCCGAGCTATGCGACCATCCACCGGATGATCGAGAACCCGATCTACGGCGGCGCCTACGCCTATGGTAAGACTCGTGTCACGCCGGGATTTGGGCGATCCGCCGTTAGAGCAGGTATCCGACGCAGGACGCGCGAGGAATGGCTGGCTCTGATCCCGGACAGCCATGAGGGCTATGTCAGTTGGGAAAGGGCAGAGGCGATCCGCAAGATGGTGAGCGACAACGTGCCCACGAGCCGGCATCACGGGGCGCCCAAGCATGGCGACGCTCTGCTCGCCGGGCGTGTCCGCTGCCGGCGCTGCGGCCGCAAGCTCACGGTGCGGTACACCGGCACCAAGCACAACATTCCGCGCTATTCCTGCTGGCGGGGTCTGCTCGACAATGGCGAGCCGCGATGCATCGCCTTTGGCGGACTGCGCGTCGATGATGCGATTGAGGAAGCGCTCCTGCGAGTCGTGGAGCCGGGAGCGATTGCTGCCGCTGCCGAAGCTGAGGCGCAAGCTGCCAATCGTCGTGACCAGGTCCGGGACGCCCTCAGTCGGGATCTTGAGGCTGCCCGCTACGCTGCCGACCGGGCCTTCCGGCAATATGAAGCGGCCGATCCCGAGAACCGGCTGGTCGCGGCGGAACTGGAAGCGCGTTGGAACCAGGCACTCATCCGTGTCGGTGAGATCGAGAACAAGATCGCCGCGCATGATGCCGCGACGCCGAGGCCATCACCTGTGTTGGCAACGGGCATCACGGCGCTGGCCACAGACCTTCAGGCTGTCTGGTCGGCGCCAACAACGGACGCCAGGCTCAAGAAGCGCATCGTGCGCACTGTCATTCAGGAGGTGGTCGCCGATATCGACGATAAAGCCTCCGAGATCGTGCTGCTGATCCACTGGATTGGCGGCGCCCATACCGAACTGCGCCTGCCGAAGCGCCGGCGTGGACAGCGCAACAGCACCTCTGGTGATATCATCACAGCCATCCGGCAACTGGTGCTGATCGCCAGCGATGATCTGATCGCCGGCATTCTCAACCGCAACGGCGTGGTGACCGGGCATGGCAATCGCTGGACACGGGAGCGGGTCACCGCACACAGATCGCATCACAAGATCCCGGTCTTCCGGCCGGCACCGGATGGGACCGAGCCATGGCTCAACCTGAACAAGGCGGCGCGCCTCCTCGGCGTTGCACCGAAGACCCTCAGACTAGCCGTCGAAGCAGGCGAGATCGAAGGCATTCATCCTCTACCGGATGGACCGTGGATCTTCAGCCGATCAGAACTTGGAAAGCCGCGAGCCCAGCAGATTGTTCATCGCGCGACAGAACCCGAAGTACCCCGCGGGATCGCACCCCGATCAGCAAAACCTATTCCCTTCAACGGCATAGACAGATGGGTGTTATGAAACAGGATTCTAGTGTCTGCGCCAATCCTCCAACTTTTTCAGCGGCGTCGGCAAAGGGTCAGAAACCAATGATCGTTCAAGCGCTCCGCCCTGAAGCGGCCGTTGAAGAATTTCGATGTAGTGGTTGTCGGTGGCTTTCCCGCCCCTGCTGAACGTCGAGCGTCACGCGTTTCGCGTGGGCGCATAGATCGAGGTCGCGGGAGAAAACTAGGAGCCTTGGTCGACGCGGATCGTCTTCGGGTAGCCTTTTCGGACAGACCTGTTCCAGTACCAGGACCACGTCATCGTTCCTCCGGCCCTTCCTGCGTCCGTGCCCAAGACCGGCCACCATCCGATTTGAAGCCGGCCAGCATTCCAATTAAAAGTCGGCCAGTTTTCTGCGTGCGCTGCCTGTCGATGCGCCTGTCCAAAGCATCCTGCTCGAGGCCTTGAGGCCGGACAAGATCGCCATGGCCATCGCCGCCCTGGGCCAAATCGAAGAGGAGACACGTCAGCTTGAGCGGCAGTGGGCGCTGCGGCGCGAGCGGGCCCGTTATGAGGCAGAAAGAGAACGGCGCCAATAAGATGCGGTAGAGCCTGAGAACCGTCTGGTGGCGCGTTCGCTGGAGCGCGTGTGGGAAGAGAAGCTGCGCCCGCCGAGGCGATCGAACAGGGATTACGAACGCTAGCGACATGACGAGCCCTTGGTCTTGAGCGAGTCCGGCCGCCAAGGGCTCAAAAGCTGGGCGAAGATCTGCCCGGCCTCTGGCACTCGCGACGCGGGTCCACACCTATGGCGACTACATCGATCTGGAGCGGCTACGCAGCCGCGTGATCGGGCTGGCGTTGAACGCGGGAGGCTTTGTCGCAGCACGCTGCTGCGCGTTCAAAGGTGAGAATGTCTGGCTTCTGCGGACACGTTGGGGCATACTCGACGGTCAAGATCAATGGCACGAGCGCCAATCCCGACCGCTGGCCAGATGGAACCTACTCTGTTCAAGGGGCGGCCGCCGCCCTGGGCGTCACATCCAAAACCGTCTTCGACTACCTCGCCCGCGGCTGGATCGAGGAACGCCAGCTCTAAAGGGGCAGCCGTGGCAAATCGAACTCTCAGACGATCAGATCAACACGCTGCGGGCAAGAGGGTCTGAAACAGCAGCGCAAGTTTGACCTGCAACGAGATCCAATCCGGACATCAACGGGACCCAGGATCAGTCGGAAAATGGCCGGCTTACAATCGGAACACGGCCCAGCGATGATCCCCTGATCAGCCTGCCTGCCGTGGCGCGCTGGTCAGCCGGGCACAGACCGAGAGCACGGCGACCGATGCCGCCAAGCTACAGCACGCCGCGAGACATGATCATGGTCCATTTCCACATGCGAGAAAAACGATCCAGTAGCGCGCCCAACTGCACCAAGTCGGCCATCCGGAATGCCGCCTGCTCGGCCGCGATGCATCAGTCGCGGCATGTTGGGCAAGGTTCCGTCCGCGGCCGATACAAAATTCGGTTCTCGCCTCAATTCCGGCCGCGACTGATCGCCTCCAACGTCTTGCCCTTGCGTAACGCGAACCGTCAGCCCAGGTCGACCCCGCACGGATGGAACTAAAAGCTTTGTAAGGCGAAGGTCGAGCGGCTCTGCGGATTGTCGAGCGCTGGATTCTCGCCCGACTCTGTACCCGCTCGTTGTTCATCGCGGTTTTCACGCTCGAGCCCTATCTGGGTTGGTAGGTGTCCT
This sequence comes from Mesorhizobium sp. M0145, assembly GCF_040322355.1. NCBI lineage: Bacteria > Pseudomonadati > Pseudomonadota > Alphaproteobacteria > Hyphomicrobiales > Phyllobacteriaceae > Mesorhizobium > Mesorhizobium sp. M0145. The sequence continues at coordinate 15,832 of NZ_JAMYTK010000041.1, read as the reverse complement.
AGCGACGTGGCCAGTGGTTTAGTTGGCTGAGCCACGGTGCCGATCGAGCTGTCGCAAGACGTGCGGCAAACGTTACGATCCATTAAAAAATGTGGAGCCTGCTATGCCTAGCCGCTGGAAACGAAGACCCGACGGGTCCAACTGGGGCGATTTTGGTGACGACGACGAATTGGGGCGGCTCAATTTTCTTACGCCAGACGCCCGCAAGCGCGCGGCCGGCTATGTTGAGGAAGGGCTGACATTCTGCCTTAGCCTTCCACTGAATTTGCCGGGAGGCAATGTCGTGCATCGTCTGAGACATCCGCCCCGATTGTTCGCTCTGTCACGCGACCAAGAAGGTGCCCTCAACTACAACTATCCGCTGGCTAAGGAAAAGGTCGGGGCGACCGATATCGTCAGTGACGATTTCGTGACATTAGCAACTCAATACTCGACGCATTGGGATACTTTTGCCCATGTGGGGCAGAGTTTCGATGCCGATGCAGATGGAGTTGCTGAGCCAGTCTACTACAACGGTTGGCGCGCCGGCATTGATGTGATTGCGCCAGATCCTGCGACGGGCAGCGCGCGGACATCTCGTCTCGGTGTAGAGACAATGGCGCGAGCAGGCCTGCAGGGGCGCGGCGTAATGGTTGATCTATGTCACCATCTCGGCCGCAGCCGACGCGTCGTTAGTTACGACGATATCATGCGTATAATCCAGGCGGATGGTATTAAAGTCGAGCCGGGAGATCTAGTGTGCTTTTATTCTGGTTTTGGTGACCTTATCGTTTCATCTGCTGGCACGCTCGACCGCTCTGACGTACAACCTGCCCACTGCCCCGAATTAGATGGACGCGATCAACGCCTGCTCAAGTGGATTGATGGAACTGGGCTTTCCGCGCTCATCTCGGACAATTTCGGGATAGAGGCACTTCCCGCACGGGCAGCCGATGGTGAAAAACATGCCTCATTACCACTCCACGAATTCTGCCTTTTCAAGGTCGGGATCGCACTGGGGGAGCTCTGGTACCTTTCGGAGCTCGCCAAGTGGATGCGGCAACGGCAACGACGATATTTCCTCCTCACTGCGGCACCGCTCTGCCTTCCTGGCGCTGTGGGCTCGCCGGTTACGCCGCTAGCGACGGTTTGACCATCGTGTTGAAACCAGAAAACCAACGCAGGTTGTTGTCTGAAGCCAAGGGCGGGGACCTATGGCGGCCTCCGCTCTCACGCAGATCCATATGAGCCGTTCGAACGAGATGAGCCAGCACCTCTAGACAATTCCTCGAATTGGTCCAATCACTGTAAGCGACTTGCCCCTTTGGGCCAGCCTGACCTAATCGTGCGAAGAACCTCCGATTCTGGCATAGGTGTTTGTTGCATGGAGCGAGAAGGCAAAATTGGCGTTCAGGACGTCTCAAACCAGGGCTATGCGGTTCGGCTGGAGGTGATCGAGAACGGGCGCCAGTAACGCTTCGGAGACGGCGAAGGCGGGATCATTCGATATCTTGCCGAGCCTTTCCTTGTCCCCGATGAGAATTGCCGGGGAACAATCCCAGCCATGCGCAAAATCACCCATTGCTATCATCGACCACACACCGGCATGATCTGAAGTCGCGAAGTCGCTGCGCCTTATCGTCTTGCTTGGCGAGCTCGACGACCTTCTGCGTCTTGTCTTCGATCCTGGTCTCTTTTCCGATCCAGCAAACCACGGCATTCTTCCCGCACGAGTTCCGGGAGAACAAACAATGACATCCTTGACGATCGCCTCAATGCGCTTGAGATGCCCGATCCCAGAGGGACCTTGAGATGCCCGATCCCAGAGGGACAACGTAACATTACTCGTAGAGCACCGCACGCAACGCATTCACCAGTTCCGTACGCTGATTGACAATGCGCTCCCGGAGCTCGAAAGGTGAACCCCCTTTGCCTGTTGATCCGCGCTTTTCGGTTCCACGAACCGCATCTCAGGGCGCTGCGCGGCGATGACGATGGCTTCGGCGTCAGCGGCATCATTCTTCTGGCGCTTGACGAAGGGGCGCGCGTATTGCGGTGCGATCACTTGACCTCATGCCCGAGATTGACCAATTCGCGTACCCAATGATGGGCGCTACCACAGGCCTCCATGACAACGACAGCCGCAGGCTGGCTTTCCGTGAAGGCAAAAACTGTCCGCGTAGCAACCTCCGGCGAAACTTCACCTGGCCCGTCATCGATGCTCCGTGAAGCTGGTAGACATTCTTTGCTGGATGTGCAGGTCCAGACAGATGTGAGACGGAAGGGTTGGGAAAAATTCGGGGGTCTCCGAACCAAGTTGCGAAGATCAAACTTCAGGAGAACCCCCAATGCAGGTTTTTGGCCTGCCGCGTCATGTTATCAGAGCCGGTGCTCTGGCGTCACGGATCGCGGCGAAATCCTTATCGAATGAAGCCGCGATCAGTATAGACGCCGTCAGGCGATGGCAAAGCGCACGCGCCGCTGGCCTTTCGGCCGATCAGGCGGCCAAAGCCGTTGGCGCCTCGCGTGCCTCGCTCTATCGGTGGGCCCAAAGCTGGCTTGGCTGATCCGCCGCGAAGGCGTTGCGGTCTCAACCTCGACCATCGGCCGCATCCTCACAAGCCTGATGCAGCGCGGTCTGTTCGTGCCGGTCCCGACTTTGCGCCGCAAGCCTAAACAACCCAAATCCAGGTCGCGGCGGCCGCGCCGGGTTCGCCGGCCGCAATGGAGCCCGGCGCTGGTGCAAGCTGTCGAGGAGCTACGCGGTGAGCAACCCGATGTGGGCAAGCCTGGCGGCCGCCGCTTCCGCGTCGTCGGCAAGCGCTACGCCAGACGCCTGCCCAAGGGCCTCAAACCAAAATGGCCGGGCCAGATCGTCCGGATCGACACCGTCTTCGTCAATCTCGCGCCCGGCAAGGCCATCAAGCACTTCACCGCCTACCATCCAGTCGCCAAATGGACCGTCGCCGGCATCGCCGGCCGCGCAACCGCCGATCTCGCCGCCCGCTTCCTCGACAAGGTGCTCAGACAAATGCCCTTTAAAGTCACTGGCATCCAGGTCGATGGCGGCTCCGAGTTCATCGCCAGCTTCGAACAGGCATGCAGGCCAACAAGCTCGACCTCTTCGTGTGCCGCCAAAGCGGCCCCAGCTCAACGGAGCCGTCGAACGCTGCAACGGAGCATGGCGATACGAGTTCTATGCCGTCCATGACTTGCCACACCAAATCGAAAAGCTGCTGCCCTTCGACGACGCCTTCGCACGCCGATATTAACCACAGACCACACGAGGCTCTCGACGGACAAACCCCAGCCAATATCTCTCAACCCTCAGCTCTGGTGACCTCCATCCGCCTCGTATGTCTTGAACCCGGACAAGAGATGACCCGTCGACAAGCGTTTTGTACTGCTTGAGGGTAAATCGACCTGGAAGCTGGACGCATAGATCTTCGAAGAGCCGCGTGGGGTTGATGTTGGGAGTTCCTCCAATCGGCCGCAAACGATCGGCCACACCATGCGGAGCGCCTGGAGGCGGGCTTGGCCAGGCTCGGCGTAGACCGGCTTCGGCTTCTCCGGCATCTTCGCGGCAGTCGCGGCAGGAGTGGGTGGGATCACGGGCTTGAGCGCGGCGCAGCGAGCCGCAATGATGTTTGTGTCGAGACCCCTCTTGTGAACCTCGCAGGTGACGCGGCTTGGCTTCGATGGAGACGGTCGAACGTTTCGCCCGCGTGGCAGGCGCTCGATAGGCTTGCTACGAACGCGGCCAGGTTGAGCGGTTCGGATGTGGTCTATGGCGATGTTTGGCCGTCAGCCAAGGCCGGCAGATAAGCCTATACAGCTCGCATCTCATCCAGAAGCTCAGCGGGATCGAGGTCGGCGGCGATCCCGCGCAGCTTGCTCTTGGCGGCCATCGGGATACCCTCCGCCTGCAGGAGACGCTCGCAGGAGTCTGCGGTGGATGACAGGGGACTGTCAGGAATCTTGTGCGTGAGGCCATGATGATGGAAAGGAGAATCATCGCATGGCCATTGAGAAGGAAGTACTGGATCGGGCCGGTCGCGACCCGCAGGAGCTGTTTGCCTAGGACGGTTGGCTTGAGGATCTGAAGAAGGCGCTTTCGGAGCGGATACTGAACGCCGAGTTGGACGATCATCTTGACGGGGAGCAAGCCACAAGATTGGCGAACCGGCGCACGCTCTCAGGGCAAAGGACAAGCCCGCGCGGATTCGGTCGAGTGTCTCGACCACGAGGACACCTTCTCGGACTACGATGGGGGCGGCCTAAGCGATCGATCGCTGGATGTGGACAATTGCGGCGAGTTCGTCAACAACAGGTTGATCGAATATTGCCTGGTCACGGCATCGAACTCACCGCGCGCGCCTTACAGTAAGAACGACGAAGCGTGGATAGAGCAGAAGAATGGGGCGGTTGTTCGGAAGCTCTTGGGCTATCGGCGCTTTGAAGACTTGGCGGCAGCCAGGGCGATCACGAGCCTCTACGGGGATCCAGGCTGTTCGTGAAGTTCTTCCAGCCGTCGTTCAAACTGGCTGCGAAGCAACGCGACGGTACGAAGGTGGCATTGCGTGAAGCCGGTTGTCGTCATTGGCTGACGAACGTTTCGCCGAAGACGTGCGAATTGTGTTCTGAGCGCTGACGGTCTGGCGGTGTGCTTCGGCTCAGGATGACAGGACTCGGATTGCGGACTTTTCATGATCCCCTGTCGCCGCGATGAACTCCTCCAGGATCCGGAGCTTGTCCTTACTCGTTGCGGCCGCATAGCGGTCCGTGACCGCATTGGCGCATGGCATGTATCGTCTTCGTCTTCATGATGCTTGCCTGGTGGTGAAGGCATCATGGCGGCGGCGCCTTCACGGCTAACATTTTAGGTGAAGCAACGTACCCGCGCGATAACATTTTTCTTGAGCAATGCGCGGTAACGGCGCGCGGGCTCGACATGACGCTTCGCAATCTGTCGCCACGCAACGAACTTACTCGATGCAGTCCCGCTATTTCGGCCGTTCGCCCTAGGGCTGGAGAACGTCGATCACGCGTCGGGGCAATTGGGTCACCTTTACCGGCCATGCGTGGCTCTCATTGATAAATGGATTGGTCTTTAGCGACCAAGTCGTTATCAGAAGGCCACCCCGCCAAACACTCCCCCCACGTCAGCGGGTTAGGCCGCAGACTCATACTTTTCAACCAGATTCGGACCGAAGCGAGTTTGACAGCGTCGAGGAAGTTGAGCGGATCTCGGTCGTAGCGCGTCGCTATACCTCTGAAATGTTTGAGTTTGTTGAAGTATCGCTCGATAAGGTTGCGCTGCTTCTAGACCCATTGGCTGAAGGGGAAACTGCCGGTTCGGGTTTTCTTCGGCGGGATGTTTGCCCAAGCGCTGCGTTGCGCCGCCAGCTCGCGAATGGCGTTGCTGTCATAGGCGCGGTCGGCAAGCAGGATCGTATCGGGTTGGAGAGAGTCGAGCATGGCGATGGCGAGCTTGCCATTATGCGCCTATCCGGCGGTCAGGACAGATCGACAGGTCGCCCCTCGGCATCGACGAGCGCGTGGATTTTGGTCGTGAGACCGCCACGGGAACCTGCTATGCAACCAATCGTCATGGCCCCCTTTTTTGCCGTGGCCGCATGCTGGTGAACGCGGACACAGGAGCTATCGATCATGATGATCTCGCCGTCGAAAGCCTTGGAAACCGCCGCCAGCAGCCGATCCCAGACGCGCCATTGCACGAACCGGTTATAGCAGGAGGTGTAGGGGCCGTATCGTTCCGGCACATCAGCCTACGGGAGACCCGGTTCGGAAACGCCACAGGATGCCGTTGAGCACCTTGCGGTCACCAACCCATGCCACACCGCGGACCTTGTTGGGGAGATGAGGCACGATGATGCCCCATTCAAAATCGCTCAATTCATACCGACGCATCAAACGCTCCAAAAGAAGCCTTGAATCAGAACTTACATCAGCACGATACCAGTTTATGAGTTTGCGACCCAATTCAATACGCATAGTGCAGTTGTGCCAACGAAAATGACGCGACTACAATCGGCTCGGTTTGTTATGAGAATCAATACGGCTCCTCAACTCGTCGCCGGTTAGCCAAACAAGCCAATCTTCGTCCACAATCTTCTCATCTACCAACCTCAATATTAACCCGCCCGGTTCATGGTGCGGCATTTCGTATTGCGCAACGACGCCCTTATCTAATGACCAACGCGCTACAAACCCACATATGAAGTCTGGAGCCCACAAGGCAAAAGACACGCCGAATGCTATTCCTGCCGCGATCCTAGGCACGCCCTGTCCTCTGTAGTCTTTGCGCACCCAAAGGTCCCCGAGGTACGCTACCCTCCCGGTTATCTTTTTAGCGCTCGGTGCTGTGCAAAAACAACTGTCGTTAGGATGAGCTTGTATGGTTGGGTTAGCATAAAACGCTTTCAGAGACTGAAGATGATCTGCAAAATTGCTGCGTGAAAGGTCATATAATCGAGCAGCATCCAGAAGCGCGATATCATCATTATGGTCAACGCCGACGATCCAAAATCCCTCGCCTGCTTTAATTGGCGAACGATCTGGTCGAAAATTTGGATATGTTGGACTCTTTGTCGGTGTGGCCCGAGTGATCGAGACGTATTTTTGAAAATCGAAACCTATCGAAATTCTTATGCCTTTTTGGGCTGCGTGGTCGTCATATGTTTGAAGGTAGCGTGAGATGTTCAACGGATTAACTACGCTTTTCGTCATAGCAGCTTGCCCTATCCTGCTGAACTGCGCCAGGACTGGAAGGCGCGTTCTTAATGGATGGTACAACGTTAACACGGATCGAAATGCTACCTACTTTCATGGGTTGCAGGGAGCTGAATTGGGGCGCACGGAGAGCCGGCATGCCCAATTCAGCTCCCTGCAACAAAGCCATTCTGATGCCAATTTTCATTCCATGAGGACTTCCGAAGCTTTGGCGCCGAAGATCGTCGGCAAGTCATGCGCGTAATGAAGAAGTGGCTTCAGTCTTTTGTTATCGAGGCAGAGGCTGATGTTATCGGAGCAGAGGTTGACCGTGGCTCTTGAGAGCAATGACCGCTTAACTCTTGGGACACAAGGCCATCCTCGAGGGCACGCGGTTGCAGCCCTTACGTTGGAGCCGGGGCGCCGTTGTGCCTTTACCGGCAGGCCATCGGTGGGGACGCCGGCCGTGTCAACAGAGTCCGTGAGAAACGAGCAGCAGGAGATCCAATGGGCTACCTCGACGAACTTTTTTCGATGACGGGTAAGAAGGCACTTGTGACGGGCGGCTCGACGGGCATCGGACGAATGGTTGCGACCGCCCTAGTCCAGGGCGGCGCAGACGTCATGATCGCATCCCGCAAGGGCGCCGATTGCGAGCGCACAGCCGAAGACGTCAACATGTTGGGCGCACCGGGCAAAGCGGAAGGGTTTGCCGGAGACATCAGTTTCCTAGAGGGCATCACCGAACTGGTCAATGAAGTGAAAAGGCGGACCGACAGGCTGCACATCCTCGTCAACAATGCCGGCGCCACTTGGGGTGAGCGACTTGACACCTTCCCCTATGAGGCATGGGCACGCGTGCTGACCGTTAACGTTACCGGGCTTTTCCATCTGACGCGCGAGCTTCTCCCTCTGCTTGAAGAGGCGGCAAACGACGACGACCCTGCGAGGATCATCAATGTCGGCTCGGTGATGGGAACCCAACCGATCGCTGAAGGCGCATATTCCTACACCGCCTCCAAGGCCGCCGTTCATCACCTGACGCGCACGCTTGCACACGAATTCGCGCCACGGCGGATCACCGTCAATGCTTTCGCGCCCGGTACCTTCCGCAGCCGGATGACTGCTTTCGCCACCGCCACCGATGAACAGGCTCAACGGATGAGCAGTCGCATCCCGCTGGCCAGGATCGGCAGGCCCGATGATATAGCCGGCGCGACGCTGTTTCTATGCAGCCGGGCAGGCTGCTACGTCACCGGAGCGATCCTGCCGATCGATGGCGGTCAGTCCGTGCGGCATGGCATAAGCTTCTTCAGGGAATAGTGCGCGCCAGGAGCAGTCAGTGACTTTTGACGCCAGCGCGGCAAGGAAACTGGCGTCGCCGTGCCGCGCAGTCACATAGAAGACGATCGCCCAGTTGCAGACGAGACTGATGATCATCAATTCATGCACGTCGACCCGGAGCGTGCAGCGAAGGAGCCGTCGTTCGGCGGGTCGCACGTAGCTTATTGCTGATGTCACCGTTCTCGGCGATGACGTCCGAGACGCAAGCGGCACGCGAGCTGATGAATCGTTTGGCCGTTCCGCAATTTGATGATTCAAACTGCCTGCCGCGACCGGCCGTGTCGAAAGCCTGTCGCTTGATTTTCGTAGGCATGTTCTGGCAGCCGTGGCCCCGCGCTGACGCGGAGTGAGCGGATGCCCGGCCGAATGCGCTGGCGCATCTGAGAACCATCTTAGGCATGTCGGGGGGCCTACTCATCGTCAGCGCCCATTGCAGATGATCCGCTATCCGTCCCGCCGGCCGCTGGAGGCAGAGTTGCGTGGGAGGCTGGAGGCTGGTGTGGACAGCAACCGTCCGGCGACGGATTGTCGGCACGCGAGCACCGAACTTGGTCGAAGCACGGGCAAATGCGCACTTGGATTTCGTCCATGACTAGTTCGCCTGCGGCCGGCGTGCGACCATACCAACACACCCATGCCCGGGGGCCGATCAGTCTTGGCGGATTCCAAGAGGCGAACCGAGATTGCAGCTGGCTTGAATGTCGTATCAAAGATGGGTCTCGTCTTCTAGGCCCTTGCCTTATGTGAGTTTTGACCAGACTCGAATAACAGAGCCGCGTCACACGGGCCGATCTCTGGATTCAGTAGCCAATTTGGAGGAACACGATGCAGCCCAGACAGCCCTCTTGACCTCAGCATCATCAGCTGGGATCAAACACCCAACCTAATCAGCGGTGCCAATCTGCAAGGCCTGAGAGGCAGTTCATTCAGGATTGTAGCGTCGATTTGTCAGTCTGACGACACTTCTCTGCTTGTAACAGATCTCCCTTGGAGAGCATCACCATACCGATGATGCCTTCCCTCAATAATTGTGCGATCTCGGCATCGGGGAGGCCGAGAAGCCCTGAAAGGATGTCTCTGTTATGCTGTCCGAGTGTCGGCGCTGCTGTGCGAATCGCATAGGGCCCTGGACCTTCGCGGATCGGCATCGACGGCTGCGGATGTAGGCCCACGAAAGCACGTTCAACTTGTTGCAGAAACGCGCGCGAGGCGAGATGCCGATCCGCAAGCAGGTCATTTGGGACGCGAGCCACGCCGGCAGCAACCTTTGCTGCTTGCAACTCGGACATGGCCTCGTCCGCGTCGCGGCTGCGCGTCCAGGCTGCGATGCCTTCCTCGATAAGATCCTCAACGGCGCGGCGAGCTTCTGCAGATTTCAGCGACGCATCTGTGGCCCAGTCGGGCCGACCAATAAGAACGGCTAGCCTTTGCCACATCTTCTCGTCAGCTGCGGCTACCATGATCCAGTTGTCCTCTCCCGCACATCGGAAGCAGCCATGTGGTACAAACTGGGGATGTCGATTTCCATACTTTGGTGGCGGCAAACCACCCATCGAGCTGAGGGTGATCCATGGTGCCGCAAACGGCATCATGCATTCGATCTGCGCTAGATCAATGAACTGTCCCTGCCCTGTTTTCCGGGCGTGAATCAATGCAACCAGAACTGCAACGCAGCCGTTCAACCCGCCGACGGCATCTCCGAAGGCGACCTGGCTCATCACGGGCGGCCCGTCAGGATCTCCGATCACACTAGGCAACCCTGAGCCTTGCTCGAGAGTCGAGCCATAGGCCCGGCAAGCGCGATGAACACTGTCGTCGCCAAAGGCAGACATCGACATCATGACTAGGCGTGGGTTCAGCGTTTTTAACACGTCGTACCCGAGCCCAAGCTTTGGCAGCACGTCGACCGAATAATTGCTGACGACAATATCGGCTCCCACTATAAGCCGTTTTGCAAGAATGAGGCCTTGCGGCCGCCTCAGGTCGAGTGTGATACCGCGCTTGTTGCGGTTCATGATGCAGTAGCACATCGCCTTTTCGTACATATGGTCGTCGACATAAGCAGGGCTTCGATCAACGCCGCGAAACCAGTCCGGATATTGGATAGCCTCGATCTTGATGACGTCCGCGCCGAGATCACCCAGGGTGCGCGTACACAACGGGCCCGCCCAGCCCATCGAGAAGTCGATCACGCGAACCGCCTGCAACGGCTGCCAGCCGGCATCGATGCAGCCTGACGTCAATACGTTGCCGGTCAAGTGAGTTCGGTGTTTCGCGAAGGCCTGCTGCTCGCCGGGAGCTGGAACCTTCCCCCCGCGGCGCGGAGGGGTCAATGTCAGCCGCTGCATAGAGCCAGCGGTCAAGCCATCTTCTTCGCCAAGCAAGATAGGCACGATCGCGCCACGCGCTTTTTTCTCGGTATCGAGGAGCAGATCGGATATTTCCGGTACTCGCACGATCGGGATCTTCCGTTTCAATCCCTCCTCGAACCAATCTTGCGCTGTTCGCTCCCTCAGCTTTGGTATGAACTGTCGTTCAATATGTTCCATGTGTTGAAGACGATCTTCGGCGAGGACCAGAGCCGGATCATCACGCAATTCGGATAGGCCGAGCATGTCGCAGAATGCGCGCCATTGTGCCGGCGTCCACGTCGTGACGCCAAGCCAACCCCTCTTGGTTTCGTAAATGCCGACCGGAAAGCCCGGCCAGAACCGGTTAGTACCAATGCGGTGCATCACGCCGCCGCGCGCAAACGCCTCGAACATAAGATACTCACTGACAGCGAGGCTCGATTCGAAAATACTCAGGGACCACGACCGCCCTGCCCCACCCTGCATTCGCGCAACCGCCGAAGAAGCCACAGCAATGAAGCCCCACAGGCCAGCAAGGATACCCGTCTGGAAATCCGGTGCGTGCACCGGCGGGCCCTGGACCGGTCCGGCCAGCTTGACAAAGCCGGCGAGCGCGCGGACAGTCGAATCAGTTGCTGCGAAGTCTGCATAGGGCCCTTCGCGGCCGAACCAGCTCGCTTCGAGGTAGGTCAACCCGGGGCGCCGCTGCCGGATTGCGGCGATATCAACGGACGGGCAATCCGCGGAATCGACATCGCGGCCATCGACCAGAATGTCGCAATTCTCAATTAGTGCAGTCAGCCGTGTGATCGCGTCTGGGTCGGTGGCATCGATGATGTTGCTAGACTTGTTGAAGTTCAGGAATGCGAACCACGCGCTCTGTCCACTGGGCGTGACTGGCGCGGTGCGGCGAAGTGGATCGCCTGTTGGCGGCTCGACCTTCTGAACGTCGGCGCCAAAGTCGGCAAACAGCCGCGCGCAATAACTGGTTGCGGCCGAGCTACCGATTTCGACGACCCGCAGATGCGACAACACTCCCATCGAGGGCTCCTTCCCCGGCCATGCTGATGCTCCGGAATCATCGGCTACGCGATGCGAGCCTGTGCAACCACGAGCGCGGCGCTGCTCACCAGACATCGATACACCGGCATTTGGGACTGGTACGAGGCGGCGGCACTGGGACCAACGCAAGACCCACTTTGATCCCCCGCCGCGGCTCCGCGGGATCGATTGCGTTGTCGATGTCGAATACCGAGCCAATTGATACGACCGTCCCGTTGGCATAGAATTCCGCGACTTTCTTGCGGCGACAGTCCTCGCGCTCGGAATCTGCGATCCCCTCCATCTCCTTGCGGAAGCCAAGCCGTCCGTAACCCTCCAACTCCATGCCGCCGAATTCGGCGGTCGGCCACCAGGCCGGAAAGCCTCGCGAGCTGCACGCAAGACGGCTCGAACGGGTCATGTCAAGCCGATCGGTGTCGGCCGGCCGACCTCCGCCGCCTTCCGCATACAACATCAGCGGCATTCGCGACCCCTCGGCCGGCGCCAGCATGCGATCCCTCTTCTTAGGATTCATGTGCCCTTGGGTGCTGACGCGCACCGAGTGGTCGTAGACCGCCACCACGCTGAGAGCGGCTTCAGGGTCGAAATGAGTTGCGTTGACGATCGCAACACCTCGCAACGAGGGCGTCCTGGCATCTGGCAGTCCCATGAAATTCCTCCGCTGAATCGTCATGATCACCTCAGGGGAGACTTGGTCGCGTATGAGGCTCGGCGGTTCTGTCGGCTACTTTTTCCAAAATGCGGTCGCACAGCCGCTCTATGTCTCGGACCTCATGATCGGCTGTAACGCACACCCGGATACCTGCCTTTCGTTGCGGAACTGTCGGGAAAAACGTCACCGAGGTATAGAAGCCGGCATCGAGAAGCTCTCTTGCGATTGCGATCGCCTTGGCCTCCGATCCGATGGCGATCATTCTGATCGGAAGCGAACTGCCTTGCTGGGCGGTTGCGACATGACGGTCGAAGAGGTCAATGCGTTGCGCCAACTGCCTTTGCCGCTGGCCGAGTTCTGCCGAGCGGTGAATCTTGCACGAGCCAAGCGCCGCACCAACTGCCGCCAGATTGGCGGCCGCCGAGAACGCATGGGGGACGGAGTAACGTCGAAACAGAATCTCCTGGTCAGCCGTTCCGAGCATCAACATGCCACCCGATGCGCCGAATCCCTTGCCCAGCGAGGCTGCTATGATCGTGCGGTCACCAAGCTCTTGCGGAAACTGAGAGCGCGCAAATCCTTGGCCTTGGCGTCCGAACAGCGATATGCCGTGAGCATCGTCGACATAGAGAAAGAGCCCATAGCGTTCCTGGAGTTGGCGCAGTTCCTTGAGCGGCGAATGGCCACCCATGGAGTAAACGCCATCGCATATATAGGCGACCACCGGCTCTTGGCGGCACAATCGTTCGAGAGCGTCGATGTCGTTGTGCGCGATCGTTTCCACCCGCGTTTCATCAGCCACCACCGGCTTGTGATGGGCGAGCGAGATGTGCGCAACGCGATCGAACACGACGACCGGCTTCCTTCCGCCCGTCAATTGGCCCGAAGCAAGGAGGGGCATCGCGCCCAGATTGGCGAGCATGACACTGGAATAGGTGAGCACACGCGCGGAGAACATTTCCGACAGGGTTGCTTCAAGCTCTGCGAGAAGATCGAAATTGAGTCGCGTTCGTGCGCACGACCAATGCAATGACCGATGCGCCTCAATCGCCTCGATCGCGCCAGCGATGATCACCGGATGATTGTCGAGACCCAGATAGGAGCATCGCACGAAATCAATTGCCTGCGGTCGATTGTTAAGCGGACCGGTGCCCAAAGCAAAGGCGCGTCCGGTCGTGGAACGCCCAGAGACGGCCATGAGACCAGCTTCGTGGGCCGCATCGAAATACTTCATGCTTTTGTTGACCACGTAGCCGGTGTTCCGAAAGAGTCCGGTCGGGCGATCACCATGCGAGAGAGCGACCCGCTGCTGCATCTCATTCTCCATTCTGATCTGCCCAAAATACGCCCGCGACCACTCAGATGAGTTGGCACAACAGCGCGGCTTGGCGACATCGGTCCGAATCGAAAGTGCCGCACGGATCTTGCCACAACTCGATCGGCACCTGGGTTCAAGCCAACTAAACCACTGGCCACGTCGCTTGGACACCTACCAACCCAGATAGGGCCCGAGCGCTTAAGGCGTGTCTCTGATTGCTGCGCCGTCAGTAGGGGCGATGTCGCAGGCCCCCATTCGGGGCGACCGGCAGTGTTTTGTGGCTGTAGCGATGCGGCGCCCAACTCGCTGCTATTATTCTCAAGGCTATCGCCACGCGTACATGAGCTCTGCAAGCAGACGCCACAGCTCCGTTACGCTTTAGTCGATGCTCACGATCCCGCGAAATCCTTGCACGACGCGTGTGAAGTCGGTGCTCACGATCGTCTGAAACACACGTTCTCGTGCTCAAAAAGACGTTCAAGTCGGCTCAGATAACGAATTCCTCGCGGCGCGATCGGGCTGAGCTCTTAGAGGTGCGCGCGCAAAGCGTTGACCAACTCAGTGCGCTGATTGAAAGCTGTTCACGGGTGCCAAACATTATGGACCGAGACTCTGCTCCTTCGTTTCGACGAAGCGCATCGTGGGCCGCTTGCGCTGCCTCGACGATCGCATCCGTTTCGTCGTTCTTCTGGTCCGCGATTAAGCCTGCTAACATTGTAGTGGCGATGATTGTCAAACCTGATCCTGATTCAATTTCTCATCTCCTAGTTCGGCCGATCGCCACCCTCTCCTCTTCCCGACCTAACCGTCGCGCTTGGCGGCGCGCGCGCAGGGACGTTCAAGGATGTGGCAGCGAGGCCTCATGGCGCAGCGACTTGTTGTCGACGGGTCACGAGCACGGACGATAGTGATGGGGTGGACGCCCCCTCGACGGCATCGATGTGCCAGAATGGTGGTGTTTGACAGCCACCGTAAGAGAGGGAGCGTCCACAATGGAAGTTAACACGATCGGGTTGGACCTAGCGAAGAATGTATTTCAGGCGCATGGAGCCGATGCGGCGGGCGCCATTGTTTTCCGCAAGCAACTGCGACGCGACAAGGTGCTTGCGTTTCTCGCTGGGCAGCCGGCCTGCTTGGTCGCCATGGAGGCCTGTTCTGGGGCGCATCACTGGGCGCGCGAGATCGGCAAGCTCGGGCACGCCGTTCGTCTGATCCCGCCATCCTATGTGAAGCCTTTCGTGAAGCGGCAGAAGAACGACGCCGCCGATGCCGAGGCGATCTGCGAGGCCGCGCAGCGGCCGACCATGCGCTTTGTCGCCGTGAAGAGTGAGGAGGAGCAGGCGAGTGCGGCCGTATTCCGGGCTCGTGATCTGCTGGTGCGGCAGCGCACCCAGACGATCAACGCCTTGCGCGGCCATCTCGCAGAATATGGACTGGTCGTTGCCCAGGGCCCTTCTCACACCGCCAAGCTGATGGAAAAGGTAGAGGATCCTGAGGGCGATCTGCCAAAAGCAGCCCGCCTGGCCCTCACCATGCTGGTCGATACGCTGAGATCGCTGGAGGAAAGGATCAAGCAGCTCGATGCCGAGATTGCACGGCGTGCCCGAGAGGATGAAGACGTGCGGCGGTTGGCAACAATCCCCGGCGTTGGTCCGATAACGGCAACGGCTCTGGTTGCACTGGCGCCTTGCGCCGCGATCTTCCGAAAGGGGCGCGACTTCGCCGCTTGGCTGGGCCTGACGCCGCTGCAACGCTCAACCGGCGGTAAACAGAAGCTCGGTGCAACATCGAAGATGGGCGAGCGTACTTTGCGGCGCCTGCTTATCATCGGAGCGAGCGCTGTCGTGCGTCATGCTCGTCGGCGAGGCATTCGGGAAGGATCGTGGCTTGGGCGCATGCTCGCCCGCAAGCCGCCAATGCTTGTGGTCGTCGCTCTTGCCAACAAGATGGCCCGCATCGTCTGGGCGCTCATGGCAAGAGGTGGGACCTACAGGGCTCCGGCCGTGGCAGCATAGCAGCTCGGTCTGAGGTCGTCGCAGGTGTAGGAAGGTCACACGGAGAGGTATGGCGCGACAGTCGATGAGAGACGGATCGGAAAAACCAGTTCAGCACAGAGCGCTTCGAGCGCGCGGTAGTGATATGGATCCGATCGGCGAACTCCCATACGGGCCGGCGGCAAATGGAAGGTCGCATCAGAGGCCGGACAGATGTCAGCACCCGACTACGCGCCGCTATACCGTCTTTCGAAGATTCTTCTTGCGCTCACGGGGGCGTCCACAGATGTGCTGAAGGTTCTGCAAAAAGTTTTGGAGAGAGAACGGCGCTTGCTCTGAGGGGCGAGCGGCCATGGCACGGTGGTGACGTTGCGATCACCGATTCCCGTGGAAGGGGAAG
>NZ_JAMYTK010000040.1:0-37214 GCF_040322355.1 Mesorhizobium sp. M0145 | reverse complement strand
AGGACCCATCACCTTCCGACACGGATTGCAGCACTTCCTGTCCATCGCCCATGGATGGGCGCTTCGAAATGTGTGAATCGCCTAGGCGCGAAGCGGGGGGAGAGGTGGCCGCCCACGGGTCTTGCCTTCGGCAAGCCCGAGGACAGGCTCCGCGGCCGGAGAGGGGCCTTTTCTTTGCCGGCGCCTCTCCGTCGCGGCTTCGCCGCGCCACCTCTCCCCCATGAATGGGGGCGAGGAACCCTGGTCTTGCGAGGCCTTCTCGCTACGCGCTTGTATCCTGCAGGTTTTTCGGGGGATGATGTCGGGCTTGCGGCTGGTGGTGCGTCCTTGGGGCACAATCATCGTAACTCTTGGGAGGACATCATGACCTTGGAAACCGCTCAATCAACCGTTCAGTCGCCGTGGCAGACCGCGGCAATCCTCATCGGCCGGCTGATCTTCGCCGCCGTCTTCCTGATGGCCGTGATCTTCAAATTCATCGATATCGGCGCCACCGCCGGCTATATCGCGGCGGCCGGGTTTCCGTTCCCGCTGTTCCTGGCCTGGTGCGCAGCCCTGCTCGAGGTCGTCCTCGTTCTATGCTTCCTGACCGGCGCCTTCTTCTCATGGGCAGCACTCGTCGCCGCTGCCTATGTGCTGTTCCTTGGCTTCGCCTTCCACGGGCCGTCGCACTGGGCCGGCAACCAGGCCGAGTTCGGCTTCTTCGTCGATCACTTCACCTTCCTGGCCGGGCTGCTGTTCGCCGCCGTGCACGGGCCGGGCAGGGTCCTGGCGCTGAGGCTTGGCAGGGGATGATCCCCAACCTCGGATCCGGCGTTCTCGTAAAGGCGCTCAGAAGGGTGGCTGCGACAATGGCGGTCGGGTCCATGATCGCAACCAGGGCCAGATCGGCAGCACGATCCGCACCAGCATCGTCGTGACGATCGAGAGCGGCCGGGTACCGTCATCCCGGCCATCCGCAGGTCGCGCACAATAAAAGCGACAGCTAAAGTACGAGCGTTCGAGGTTTATGCTTTTTGTAGATGCGCCTGCATTCCCCTCTGTACTTCCAACATTCGGCGGGCTAAGCAAGACGCGGGTCTTGAGGGGGAATTCATGAACATCGCCACGCGTTTTGCTGCCGCCATGATCGGCGCGTCTCTGCTTGCCGGCTGCACTACCTTGACCGAAGGCGAATTCAACACGATGCATACCACGCTTGAAGGCAGCCCTGTCACCAAGCGCGTGGCGATCAACGAATGCATTGCACGCGAGAGGTCCACGCCGCTCAACGAAAGAAAGACTTACGCAGCAATCATGAATGTCAGTGTCGCAAAATACGACAGCGCCTTTTGTAACCGGCTCTTTAATGCCGTTGCTAATGGCAGGCTGACTTACGCGGACTATCGCAGGCTTTCCTCGCCGGGGGCCGACAGCAGCAAGTTGATCAAGATCCTGCAGGGCCGCTAGCAGGCGCCGCCAGCAGTCTTGCCACCCCGCCGCGGCAAGCCGTTGTCGCGGCGTCAGTTATGATCGCCGCGTCACATCTGGTCGTTGTAAGGTTCCTTGATCTGACCGACCATGCGCGCCAGTTTCGAGAAGGACGGCATGTCCGTCTCCGGCTGACACTGATTGGCCAACTCCAGCAGTCGGATCGGGAAGTTGACGGCGTCGCGGCTCGACGCCGACATGCCTTCGGACCTTTCCTCGTTGGTCTCGCTGGCTTCGGCCTTGCGCAATGCGATGTCTATCTCCTCGACGGAGAGCACGCCCTTGCGGACCAGGACCTGATTGATCGATGCGATGGCCATCAGCAGGCCTTCGAGTTGCAGATTGGCGACGTTCATGGCTTTCGCTCCCATTGGCTGGGGTTCAAACGCGCGAATGCCTGTTCTGATCCGCGGTTGCGGCTGCTCGTCGGCCGGTGAGATGCCCGGCAAATGGAGGAACCGCCAATTGCCGACGCTGCGTTCGCGCCCACAAAGTGGCTGGCGGGCAACGCGAGGCGCCGAAGAGAATTCGGATTTTTTGTCGCCGCGCCACATTTTGTTCTTGCTTTGTGCCGGCAGCTATGCTACTAATTTGGGTATGGTGCCAATTGGCCCCAACGACCCGCCCGCCGAGGCGGGTTTTTGTTTTCAGGCTTCTTTTCGATCGAACGTTGCTTGTGTTGCCGGCTGTGAAGTCGGCGGGACAGCACCCGGGACAGTACCCCCCTCTGGCCTGCCGGCCATCTCCCCCTCAAGTGGGGAGATTGGCGGTTTCGGCGCTGCGCTCTTCCTGCAACGTTGGAGATTGGCGAAAGCCGGCGCGAAAGCCGATCTCCCCCCAAGTGGGGGAGATGTCCGGCAGGACAGAGAGGGGCGCGAAGGAATGCAGCCTAGCGGTCTTCTTGGAAGGTCAATCGGGAGGCGGACAAGGTGAGGCGCTGAACGGAATTCGCATTTTTCTGCCGCCGTGCCACATTTTGTTCTTGCTTTGTGCCGGCAGCTATGCTACTAATTTGGGTATGGTGCTAATTGCCTCCAACGACCCGCCCGCCGAGGCGGGTTTTTTGTTTCAGGCCGGTTTGGAGACGATCACGGCGAGCGAGGCGAGTTTTCCGTCACTCAGGCTTCGGATGTAGTTGCGGCGGCGCTGCAGGAATTCCGCGCCCATGACGACTTCATTTGCCTGCTGCTGCGCCGGCGAGGGCACGATGCCGGAATTGGCCCTCTTCAGCGCCAGCTCAACATGTTCGCCGGTTTCGTCGACGATTTCGTCGATGCGAAATCCGATATCGACAAACAGGGTTTTCAATTTTTCCCGATCGGCGAGGTGGCTGGTCGCCGCAGAAACCGCCCAGGGCATGGGATAGTAGGGCTCGCCGCCGGCGAGCACGGCTTCGGTCCAGATCAGCCTGCCTCGCGGTTTCAGCACGCGCCAGGCCTCGTCGATGACCGCGGCCTTGTTCTCGATGTTCATGCCGACATAGAAGCAGATCGCCGCATCGAAGGTGCTGTCGCCAAAAGGCAGTTTCGTCGCGTCGGCCTGATGGAAGCGAACCTTGTCTGCCAGTCCGCTGAGTGCGGTCAGTCGGCTCGACGCGGCGACAAAGGCTGATGTCAGGTCGATGCCGTCGACCTGGCAGCCATAGGTCGAGGCCAGAAACCTTGCCGGCCCGCCAATGCCGCTGCCGATATCCAGGATCCGATCTGTCGGCGAAGGAGCAAGACGGGCCGCATGCTCCCGCGTGGCGATCAGTTCGCGGCCATGGAGCTGATCGAATGGATAGAGTTGCGCGGCCGCGAGTTTTCCGGCCGGGTCGGCGTCCGGGATCGCGGCCAATATGCGATCGACGATGCCGTCGCTGCCGTAGTGACTGGTGACATTGCCCATAAAGCGTTCCCCTCAAGCGCAACCACCATCCCATCAACGCAAGTCTCACGCAATGCCCGCCTTTTTCGCCCCTCCTTCCAGCCGTTCACCGACGAGGGTGCGAGGTCGTCAGTGCATTTTCTTCCACCGCGCCACATTTTGTTCTTGCTTTGTGCCGGCAGCTGTGCTACTAATCTGGGTATGGTGCCAATTGGCTCCAACGACCCGCCCGCCGAGGCGGGTTTTTCATTTCGGGCTCCTGTTCGACCGAATGTTGCGTGTGCTGCCGAGGTATGTCGGCGCAAATGAACGCGACCGACTATCCCGGTCCGCAACCACCTATCGTCCATAGATTTCCCAACGCGCCCGTGCGCCCACTTCAGAGAACACCCCATGTCCAACCGTTATGCCACCATCATCACCGACGATGACGGCCGCGAGGTCGTCAGCGCCATTGGCGAGTTCGCCGGCACCGCACCCTATGCACGCCATGGCCGCTTCGAGCAGGTGGCCGCCGGCGTGCGGATCGGCATGGTGCGCGGCGGCACCGTCGATGCGGTCGGCGGCTTTGGCTTCCCGTCGGGAGCACTCGACGGCAAGGCGGTGGCAATTCTCAGGGCAAGGCTGAATGCCTTGCCCGACGCCGGTGCGATGAAGCCCGGCACGACGACTGATGCGAAACCGGCAAGCCAGCCGCGGAAGCCGAAGTCGGCACGCGCCGGCAAGAAGGCCAGGCCGCGCAAGCGCATCGTGCGGCCAGGCAACAAGAAGCCGGCGGTCTCCGCTGGGACGGCGGAGTAGGGCATGGCCGAAGCTCCTTCCACCGGCGATTCGCAGCCGCACGATCAAGCACCCGGCAGCCGAACCAAGCGGGCGAAGAAGACGCTGGCCGACGGCTTTCTCGAAGCGATCCGCGCCGATTTTCGCGCCCATGGCGCCGGCGTTATCGCCGAGGTGCGCGCCGAAAAGCCCGACCAGTACCTGAAGCTCGTGCTGTCGGTGCTGCCCAAGGATATTAGTGTCAACATCAACAATCTGGATGCATTGAGCGATGACGAAATCAGGCAGCGCATCCGCGGCCTCGAAGCCGTCCTTAGGCCGTTCCTCGAGAAGCCGGGCTTCGCAAAAGGCCTCGCACAGCCGGGCGGCAAGGACGGAATATCTCAGCCTGCTGGCGGAGCTGGACCGCAGGCGCCGCACTAACCAGCTTGCCGCCTATCGGCCCTATCCCAGGCAGGCCGAGTTCCATGCAGCCGGCGCGACCAATCGCGAGCGCCTGTTCATGGCCGGCAACCAGCTCGGCAAGACCAGGGCCGGCGGCGCCGAATGGGCGATGCACCTCACCGGCCGCTATCCAGATTGGTGGCAAGGCAAGGTTTTCGATTGTCCGGTTCGGATGTGGGCGGCCGGCGTCACCGGCGAAAGCACGCGCGACAACCCGCAGCGCATCCTGATCGGCCCGCCGCAGCAGCAGGCGGCCGGCACCGGCATGATCCCGGCCGACGCCATCGTCAGCACGATGGCGGGACGGGCGCCGGGCGCGCTCGACAGCGTCGTGGTGCGCTGGGGCGGCGGCGGCGACGTCCAGGCCGACGAATCGGTGCTGTCGTTCAAGAGCTACGAGAAGGGTCGCGAGAAATGGCAGGGCGAAACGCTGCACGGCGTCTGGTTCGACGAGGAGCCGCCGCTCGACATCTATTCCGAAGGGCTGACCCGCACCAACGCCACCGGCGGCATCACCATCGTCACCTTCACGCCGCTGCTCGGCATGAGCGATGTGGTGTTGTTGTTCTTGTCGGCGGGGGAGGTGGGAGGAATGGGCAAGGGGTGACAGTGCTGCGAACTCGTACAACTCGCGTTCCTTCGCGCCCCCCTCTGTCCTGCCATCGGAAAGTTCTTTGTCAAACAACACCATACGTCTAGTGCCTGCCACCACGATTCAATGCCGCGAGGGTGAAAAACAATGACCCGTCACGTCACCTTCATGACCATCGACGATGCCGAGCACTATACGCCGCAGCAGCGCGCCGAGATCATTGCCGCCTATCCGGCGCATGAGCGGGAAGCCAGGGCAAAAGGCATTCCGGTGCTCGGCTCCGGCCGCATCTTTCCGGTGGCCGAGGAACTGATCGCCTGCGAGCCGTTCCCGCTGCCGCGCTACTGGCCAAGGCTCGGCGCGCTCGATTTCGGCTGGGACCATCCCTCGGCGGCGGTCGAGCTCGCCTGGGATACGGAGGCCGATGTGGTCTATGTCACGAAAGCCTGCCGTGCCTCGCAGCAGACTCCCGCCATGCAGGCGCTGACGCTGAAACCGTGGGGCGATTGGCTGCCATGGGCATGGCCGCGCGACGGCCGCCGCGAGACGCTGGAGGGTGCCGGCACCGCACTTGCCAGGCAGTATTCAGCGCATGGGCTGAACATGCTCGCCAGCCATGCGCAGTTCGCCGACGGTTCCGTATCGGTCGAGGCCGGGCTGATGGACATGCTGGACCGCATGCAATCAGGCCGCTTCAAGGTGTTCTCGACGCTTTTGCCCTGGTTCGAGGAATTCCGGCTCTACCACCGCAGGGACGGCCAGGTGGTGAAGCTGCGCGACGATTTGATGGCGGCGACACGCTACGGCGTGATGATGCTGAGGGAGGCGGCAGTCGACCCGGCGGTGTTCAAGGCCGCGCGGCGAAAGGCCGGGCAGGCCGATCCGCTGGGGGCGTTTCGGTGAGGAAAATCGGGGAGGGAGGCAATGCGCTCCGGCTCCGATTGGAAAACTGTAGTGAACGTCCGTGGACGTGGTGTAGCATCGAATGATCCCGCTCAAGGGACGCATCGGCGTGGCCTCACGGGGGCATTCGCCGATAGGGGAGGATCAGATGCAAAACGGAATTTCTCCAGACCACATACTGCAAATTGGCTTTGGGTTCTGGCCAGCCAAGACATTGTTGAGCGCCGTGGAACTGGGACTCTTCTCGCTGCTTGCGGACGGCCCCAAAACGGGCCTCGAACTGCAAGGCGCGATGGGGCTGCATCCGCGCGCAACGTATGATTTTCTCGACACCCTCGTCGCGCTCGGATTGCTGCAGAGGGACGGCGCCGGCGAAACCGGCAAATACGGCAATACGCCATCGACCGCGCTGTTCCTGGTCAAGCGGAGCCCCCAATACATCGGTGGAATCCTTGAGATGGCGAACGCACGACTGTATCGGTTCTGGGGCGATCTCACACCGGCATTGCAAACCGGAAAGCCTCAAAACGAGATCAAGGAGACAGGCAAGTCGATGTTCGGCGAGCTCTATGCGGACCCGGCGCGCCTGGAGCAGTTCATGGACGCGATGAGCGGCATCTCCATGGGCAATTTCACGGCGTTTGCCGAGAAATTCGACTTTTCCAAATATAAGACGCTGGCCGATATAGGCGGCGCAACCGGGCAGCTTTCGGCCATCGTCGCGGCGCGGCATCCGCACATGCAATGCCGGACGTGCGATCTCGCCGATGTGCAGCCGATCGCCGAACGGCGCTTGAGGGAGCGCAATCTCGGCGGCCGGGTCATCGCCGAGACGATCGACTTCTTCGCGGACGAATTCCCCAAGGCGGACATCATCACGATGGGAATGATCCTTCACGACTGGAATCTCGAGAACAAGAAAATGCTGATCGCCAAGGCCTATCGTGCATTGCCGACCGGCGGCGCGTTGGTCGCCATCGAGAACATCATCGACGATGAACGCAGGCAAAACGGCTTCGGTCTCATGATGTCGCTGAACATGCTGATCGAATTTGGCGAGGCGTTTGACTTCACCGGCGCCCAGTTCACCGAGTGGTGCAAAGAGGCAGGGTTTAGTCGCTGCGAGATTATTCCGTTGGCGGGACCTGCAAGCGCAGCAGTGGCTTACCACCCGCGCGCAGTTCGCCGACGGTTCGGTATCGGTCGAGGCCGATGCTCGGCCGCATGCAATCAGGCCGCTTCAAGGTTTTCTCGACGCTTTTGCCGTGGTTCGAGGAGTTCCGGCTCTATCACCGCAGGGGCGGCCAGGTGGTGAAGCTGCGTGACGATTTGATGGCGGCGACACGCTACGGCGTGATGATGCTGAGGGAAGCGCAGGTCGACCCGGCGCTGTTCAAGGCCGCGCGGCGGAAGGCGGGCAAGCCGATCCGCTGGGGGCGTTTCGGTGACGATGCTTGCGTTTATGCACGCCCGGCGGCAAAACGACGATGTAGCCGCAACATCATATTAAGGGGGCAATATGGAATCGGAAAACTCGCTGCTCGGGATATTCATCTCCTGGATGCCGATGCTGATTTATCTCGCAGCAAGCCTTTGGGTAACGATCTGGCTCACCTTCAAGCTGATCCGCGTTCAACAGGCGATGGTGCAGGCGCAGGAAGGCATTCTCGCCAAGCTGACCGAGATCGACAGCCGGATGTCCGCGAAGATACGCCAGGACTGAGATTCGCGGCGGACGCATAGGACGAAGCGCCGAAAAGCTTAGCCGGGCTCCTTAGCCCATTCGCCGCCGCTGCCATGATAGGTCTCTGCGGAGAGCAAGAAAACCTGTGCGCAGGTCGTGCAGCGAAAGCGGTAACGAAGCAGATCGTCCCATGGTCCATCCGGGTTGAGATCCGAAAGCGGGATGACACTCGACATAGGACCACCCGGTACTTCCTGCAGAATACCGTCGCGTATGGCCTCTTTGGCCATCGTGATCGCCGCCGCGAGACGACCGGTGCTAAAGATCGTACGGGTCTCCTCGATCGGCGCGCAGTTACTACAAGTCATGCGCTTGTTCCCATAGGTACATCCACAAGTCACAGGCCAAGGAAATCCAGACGGCAAAGAGAGTCAATCTAGCTTGGCGCCTCGTTTCCCTAGGGCTCTCCGCTTCGCAGCGTGCCGGAAAGTGACCCAACATGATCCTCCGCATCATTCCCGCCACTTTGCGCGACCTCTCCTACATCGCTGCCAACCTCCGGCCCGAGGACCGGGCCGAGATCGACTGCCAGTTCGACGACTGGTCGCCGGCGCTGCTGGCGCTGACGGCGCTGCAGGGGTTTGCCTATGTCGCCGAGCTCGACGGCAATCCGGAGGCCGGCTTCGGCGCTGCCGAACAGCGCAGCGGACTTTGGATCGCCTGGAGCTGGGGCACGCGCCGCATGAGGCGCTGCGTGCCTGGGATTACGGAATTCTTTCATGCCGTGCTCGGGCCTGAAGTTGCGGCGCGCGGCGCCTGGCGTGTCGAGGCCCGCGCCTTGGCCGCCAATGATTTGGCGCTGCGCTGGCTAGGCCGGCTCGGCGCGACGCAACGCTGCCGCCTGCCGGGCTATGGCAGGAACGGCGAGGATTTTCTGCTCTACGACTGGACAAGAGCCTCTCACTTTGGAGAAAACTATGTGCCTTTTTCAAAAGCCGCCGGCGCTGAAGCCGTTGCCGCCGACACCGACCATTGCCGACAAGGACGTACAGGCGCGCGAAGCCGCCTTGCGGGCCCAGCTTGCGGCCAATGACGGCACCGCCGGAACGGTGAAGACCGATTTGTCGCCCAGTGAGCTCACCGGCCAGCGCCGCGTGCTGCTGGGGGTGTGACATGGGTGCCATGAGAAGAGTGTTCCGCAACCGGGTGCTGGCGTGGTGGTACTGGCGCCGGCACACGCGGTTGGTGAAGAAGAGATAGACGGGAGCTTGCCTGCCGGGATCGCGTAAGCCGCGATCCTTCGCGCCCCCCTCTGTCCTGCCGGACATCTCCCCCTCAAGTGGGGAGATTGGCAGCTTGGAGGACTGCGCCCTTTCTGCACCCTCGAAAATTGGCGAAGACCGTGATGACAGCCAATCTCCCCACTCCCCACTTGAGGGGGAGATGTCCGGCAGGACAGAGGGGGGTGTTCAAGTGCATGCCTCTACAATTGCCCTGCGGTGTTCCGCGTTTTCCGTAACAACCCTGCGCAAATCGTGTTCCGTCCGCACGGTTGACATTCCTCCCTCAGCCGCCATGCTGCATTGCAACATGGCAATCGAGGAGTTCGGCATGACAGAAGCCCGGTCATCGCGCATCGAGTGCCTGGACGGGCTTCGGGCGCTCGCCGCGATCTGGGTGCTCGTCGGGCACTGCCTGTTGTTGACCGGCTGGCAGATTCCTATTCTCGGCGAACCGGACCTCGGCGTCGATCTGTTCATCATGCTGTCCGGCTTCCTGATGGTGTTCCACTACCAGCTGCGCCAGGACAGGGAGCCCTGGCAAAGGCCGGAAACCTGGCTGAAATTCTGGACCCGCCGCTATTTCAGGATAGCGCCGCTGTTCTACGTCATGCTGTTCGTTGCCCTGGCGCTTGGCCCCTCTCTCTACGGGTCGAGAATGGTCATCGACGAGTTCCTGCTGAGGTCGCCGCAGGCGCCCGAGCGTTATCTCGACAGCGGCCTCAAGAATATCGGCGCCCATCTGCTGTTCCTGTTCGGCCTGGTGCCGAATTTCGCCTATCGCACGCCGCTGCCCGACTGGAGCCTCGGGCTGGAGATGCAGTTCTACGCACTGTTTCCGGCCATCATGCTGCTGGTGCGCAGGCTTGACTGGCTATGGGCGGCCATGCTGGTCGCGGCGATCGGCAGCGCGATCGTGTTCTTGATGGGACAATTGTCGGTCCACTTTCCGATGCCGTCGTTCCTGCCGTTGAAGATGCAGATTTTCCTGTGCGGGATGCTGCTGGCGGGCGTCGTCCATCAAAGGCAGAAGCGGCCTTTCGTGCATCTGGCACTGGCCATGCTGCTGGCGGCGCTGCCCTTCGGCGGCGGCTATGGGCTGAGCAAGCTGTTGATGCGGGAAGCGCTCGTCCTGGGGTTCTTTGCCCTGGTTCTCTACCGGATGCTGCCGGGAACGATGGGCATCGTGGCCAGAAAGATCGCCATGACGCTCGCCAACAGGTTCTTTCATTTGATGGGTGAGCTTTCCTTCAGCATCTATTTGATCCATCTGCTGGTTCTCCAGCCGGTGGCGGCTCTGGTCATCACCCAGTTCGGCCACGAGCTGTCGGCGCCGTTGCGCTTCGCGGTCGTTGTTGTCGTCGTCTTGCCGGTGGTGTGCCTGCTGTCCTGGATCACCTACACGCTGATCGAAGTGCCCGGCCAGAAGATGGGCCGTTTCGTGGTGCAGCGCTTTGGGCGCAAAGCCGCGCTGGAGACGACGCCGGCGCAATAAGGCGCTGCCGATCTCCCCCCTTGAGGGCAGGGCTATCGCAGATGGAAAGCCGAGGCTTTCGCTCTACGACGGACCCCCACCCCTAGCCCCTCCCCACAAGGGGGAGGGAGACTTTCGTTGGCGCTGACCTCGGCAAATTGCCTGCCTTTCGGCGCCAAAAGGGGAAGTAAGGGCGGGCGGCAGCGTTCCCTCCCCCTTGTGGGGAGGGTTAGGGTGGGGATCCATCTTCGTAAGAATCCAAATGCGATTGCCCTGCCCTTGAGGGGGAGATGTCGCCGAAGGCGACAGAGGGGGTCGCCGATCCACGCGAGACGACCCCCTCTGTCCTGCCGGACATCTCCCCCTCAAGTGGGGAGATCGGCAGCTTCGGCGTGCCGCCATTCTTTCTTTTCCCATTTATCCATGAAGCGAGGCTGACCATGAGCGATTCCCGTGCTCGCGATATTCTGTCGCGACAGGCTGAACTGGAGAGCGAACGCAGCCAGTACGAGCATGTCTGGGAGGCGGTGTCCGAATTCTGCGATCCCGATGCGCCCGATATGTGGAGCGGCCGCCGAAAGGCGGGCTTGGATTCGCAGGCCGAGCGGCAGGAGCGGCGCGGTGCGCGCGTCTACGCCAACACCATCAACTCGGCCGCCAACCGGCTGGCCGCCGGGCTGGAAAGCCTGATCATTCCGCAGTCGGAGAAATGGCATGGGCTGTCGACGGCAGCAATGAATGACGAGGAGACCGACGAGGAAAAGGAATGGGCGGAAGCGCTGCGCGATTTCCTGTTTGCGCTGCGCTATTCCGCCAACTCGAATTTCGTGCCAGCGACGCAGGCCTGCCTGCGCAATGTCGTGCGCTACGGTCCGGCCTATCTCTATGCCGAGGAGGGCTTTGGCGGCACGCTGATCCGCTATGCCTCTATCCCGGTGGTCGAGGGCTATCTCTCGCGCAACCGTTGGGGCCAGGTCGACATTTTCCACCGCCGCTACGAGCGCACCGCAAGACAGGCGGCGCAACTGCTCGGCTACGACAGACTGCCGGCGCGGATCAAGATGCTGGTCGACGACCCCGCCAAATGCGAGACGAAAATCTCGCTGATCCAGTGCATCCAGCCGCGCGACGAGCGCAAGATGTACAGTCTGAGCGGCTCCTACCAGTATCTCGATACGGCGTTCGCTTCCTATCACGTGATCGAGGACGAGGAGGCGATCGTCAGGGAAAGCGGTTTTCGCTCGTTCCCGGTGTCGTGCTTCAACTGGCGCCGCTACGAGGGCGATCCCTACGGCATCTCGCCGACTATCGAGGCACTGACCACGGTGCGCGAAGAGAACGCCGTGCGGCGCTCCGGCCTGCGTGCCTTGCAGCAGATCACCGATCCGGCGACCGCCTCCAAAGCGCGGCTCGATTACGTGCCGGTGCTCAATCCCGGCGAGAACTATCCGGGCCTGATCGACGATGCCGGCCGGCCGCTGATCGCGCCGATCGCCACCGGCCAGAACCCGACCTATGCCTTCAATTACGCCGACAGCCGGGCCG
This sequence comes from Mesorhizobium sp. M0145, assembly GCF_040322355.1. NCBI lineage: Bacteria > Pseudomonadati > Pseudomonadota > Alphaproteobacteria > Hyphomicrobiales > Phyllobacteriaceae > Mesorhizobium > Mesorhizobium sp. M0145. The sequence continues at coordinate 25,176 of NZ_JAMYTK010000040.1, read as the reverse complement.
AGGAGATCCGTGACATGATGTTCGTCAACCTGTTCCAGACGCTGGTGCAGAACCCGCAGATGACGGCGACCGAAGCCTTGATCCGACAGGAGGAGAAGGGCGCGCTGCTCGGGCCGTCCGGCTCGATCATCCAGGCCGGCTTTGCCGCCAATCTCGACCGCGAGCTGGGCATTCTCGAGGACAAGGGACTTTACGAGGAAGACAGCCGCTTCCTGCCGCCGGCGAGCCTCGCCGGCAAGGCGCTGCGGCCGACCTTCACCGGTCCGCTCGACGTGCTGCGCCGTTCGGCCGAGGCACGCGACACCATCCAGGTTGTCACCACCGCCATGCAGATGGCGCAGTTCGATCCCGGCGTGATGGACAATATCGACGGCGACGAGGCGCTGAAGATCGTGCAGGGCGCCGGCCGCAGTCCGCAGCGCATCTTTCGCCGCCAGGACGAGGTGGCGGGCATTCGCGATGCCAGAGCCAAGGCTCAAGCTGAACAGGCCGGCATGGCGGCGATGGCTGCCGCCGGCAAGGTCGCCAGGGATGCCGTGCCGGCGGCAGTGCAGGCGCGCGACAGCGGCCTGCTCGACGGGCTCGGCGGGCTGATGCCGCAGGCTGCGCAAGATGCTTCGGGCGGGCAGGGCGCATGAGCGGCAAACGCTTCGCCCATTCCAGCCAGGCCGGCGGCCCGGCCAAGGCGCAGGATGCCCTGGCCAAGGCCTATCTCAGAGTGTTCTCAGGCCAGGACGGCGAAATGGTGCTGGCCGACCTGGCGGCCGCAACCGGTTATTACCGCCGCCCGTCCTATGGCGAGTGGCTGGCCAAGACGAAAACGCCGAACGGCTTCGAGCTGCACAGCGCGCTGAGCAATGCGCGGGCCGAAGTGGTGCAGCATATTATGGGGTTTTTGATGCTGGACGAGGCGCAACTGGCGGCACTGGAGAAGGCGGCGAGACTGGAGGGGAGGTAGGACGATGAAGCTGCCCTATTTGCTCAGATCTACGGTGAGTCGCATCGGGCTGGTTTTGACACCCGGCGGCCAACACCTCTGGATCGATTTCGTAAGTTGCTGGGCCGCTTCCGCCGCCGCCTCTGAACGCGGATCATACGATACAACGGTAACCGACTTGACCTTGCCGGCCTTGTCCAATGTCACCTCGTAAGTGGCTTTGACGTGATTGTCGACAGCGGCCACCGGCAAGACCAGGCAATCGCCGATCCGCTCAACACTGACAGCCTGTCTGGCGTGTGCGGAAACCGAACAAACAACCAGCAGTGAGGTCATCAAAAATCGCATCGTCGCCCCCCTTTGGTAAGAGACAATAGCGTCGAACTGCTCTGAGGGTAAGGATTAAAACAATCGAGTAAGGTGAGAGTGCGCCGACGCCGAAACTGCGCCCCTCTCCCCGTTCTACGCAGGGCTATCGCAGATGGAAAGCCGAGGCTTTCGCTCTACGACGGACCCCCACCCCTAGCCCCTCCCCACAAGGGGGAGGGAGACTTTCGTTGGCGCTGACCTCGGCAAATTGCCTGCCTTTCGGCGCCAAAAGGGGAAGTAAGGGCGGGCGGCAGCGTTCCCTCCCCCTTGTGGGGAGGGTTAGGGTGGGGGTCCATCTTCGTAAGAATCCAAATGCGATTGCCCTGCCGTTCTACGGGAGAGCGACTGTCTTGGCTGTCAAGTTGTTTGCCACGGTTTTTGATCCCGGACGATAGCGTTGAGAATGGTGAGAAGCTTGCGCATTGTGGCGACGACGGCGACGATCTTCGGCTTGCCGGCCTCGACCAGGCGGTCGCGGAAAGCCTTGAGCACGGGGTTGTGCCTGATGGCGACGAGGGCGGCCATGAAGAGGGCGGCGCGCACGTGGCTCCTGCCACCGCCAATGAAGCTCTTGCCACGCCATTTTCCGGACTGCCTCGTCCATGGCGCAAGGCCGGCGAGCGCGGCGATCTGGCGGCAGTCGAGGCTGCCCAGTTCCGGCATTTCGGCGATCAGGCTGCGGGCAACGACAGGACCGACACCCGGCACGGAGGAAAGCAGCTTTTCGTTGACCCGCCAGACTGGGGACTTGCGGATATGATCGTCCATGCCCGCATCGAGGCTTGCCAGCTCACGCCGAAGCGCGACGAGCAGCCGGTGGATGCTCTTTTGCGCCTGTTTCGCGATGACCGTGCGAGCACGGTTCTCCTCCGCCACGATCATCTGCACGATCTGACGCCGGCGGGCGACGAGCTCGGCCAGGGCCTCGGTTTCGGCGTCGCGCAATGGCCGCAATTGCGGCTTGGTCGCAGCGATGAAAGCGGCAATGACGGCGGCATCGATCGGGTCGGTCTTGGCCCGCTTGCCGAGTGCATTGGCATAGGCGCGCACCTGCGCCGGATTGACCACGACAATCGCCAGGCCGGCGCCTGCCAAGGCGGCGACCGCCAGTCTCTCGAAGCTGCCTGTCGACTCCAATCCGACAACGGCCGGCGAAAGGGCTGCCAGCCGCCGAACCAGATCCTCCACCCCGGCGTGGTCATTCTCCACCGAGAACGCCTCGCCCGACGGCAAAACATGCACGTCGAGCCGATCCTTGGAAACGTCGATGCCAACAATGATTTCCATCCTGTCCCATCCTTGCCTAATCGGGCTTCGCTTGCGGCCCAGGCGACTGTTCGGGTTCGATGGAACGGCGGACGAAGACCCTTGCTCTCCCACGGGCTCGATCACCCAAAGATGCTCCGGTCTCCCGTCCGCCACCGCACCTGCCTTCATAGCAGAGTCGGCAAGAAACAAGTTACAAGGATGCCGGCAGGCAGGTGAGGGGCGGTGCCGGCATTTCAGACGTTTGCGCTGCCCCTCATCCCCCTACCGGGACCTTCTCCCCGTATAGTGACGGGGAGAAGAGGCTACGCTCAATAGTCGCCGTTGTAGTACCGGTCGTCGCAGGGGGCGGTGTAGATGCGGCCGCTGGTGCGATCCTGATAGCGGCAAAGCTGTTCGCTGCGCGGCTGCGGCGTGGTGGCATTGCCGACGACGGCGCCCAGCAAGGCGCCAGCTCCGGCACCGATGACCGTGCTCTTGGTGTTGCCGCCGATCGCCTGGCCGGCAAGCGCGCCGGCGCCGGCGCCGAGCAGCGCACCGGTGCTGGTTCTCTGCTGTGCTTCGGTCTGCGCGCAGCCTGCCAATGCGGCAGTCACCAGCATGGCGGCAATGGCTCTGGACATGGTCATCGTCTGGTACTCCCTTGAAACCTATGAGCTAATACACGGGCCGATTTTGCCAAGTACGGTCGCATTTGCGGCGGAACATAGGCACCGTGCCTCACGAAATAAGACATGGTTGTTTTTGTCTGACGGCCTGATCCGCAAAGAAAGTAACCGAACAAGACCCAAAGAGCTTCATCTCCAGTCGACCTTAGAGAGCGCTACGCTGCCTCGATCTGCATTACCTTTTTCGCCGCAGCGGCCAGAAATCCGGATCGGCTGTAGCCGTGGCGCTCCGCATATCGGTCAATCTGATCGAGGACATCTTCCGGAATGGTGACGTTGACACGCACGACCTTCGCAGCTTCAGCTTTCAAGGGAACCAGGATGGCGACACCGCTCAGATTGTCCTTGTCCGACATCACTTCCTCCAGGGATGACGGCTCGGGAATGGCCTCGCCATCCTCGACCAGCCCCTCGACATGAAAGGCCAGTGCTTCCCCGGCCATGGCACGGGCATCATCCAGGTTGACGCCGGCTGTCACCAGGCCCGGAAAATCGGGAAAGGAGACGCCGAAGTCGCTGTCCGCTTGCTTGTGGATCAATCCGATATAGTTCCGCATTTCTCTACCTCAGCTTCACGCCGGATTGTTTTTCAATACTCTTGAGAGTGCCGATCGGGATGTCGCGCTTGGGATGCGGAACTGTCACCCGGCCCGGCTTGGATTTGTGCTTGAACTGGGCGTGACTTCCTTTTCGAGCCACTTCGTACCAGCCATCCGCCAACAGCCTGTGGATGACATCGGCGCCCTTCATGTTGTGTATAAATACACACGGCTGGCCCAAATGTCCATGAGGATTTGCCGCAGTTTGCGTGCGGCGGTCCAATCGCTGCCTTTTTCAATCCCCGAAAAATCCCAAAAATGGAGAAATCAAATGACCCGAGGTCTTGCCCGGACGCTTTCGCGTGCCGCCGCCAGAGAAGCCGGCCTTGCCCCGCCCAAGGCGGGGCTCACCGCCAGGACGACCGGACAGGGCGGCGCCTACCGCACCGTCTTCTCCTTCAATGCCATGCCGGTGCCGGTCACCGATGCACTGGCCTATGCCAGCCAGAAGCTGTTCGATTTCATCGATGGCAAGATCCGGATCAAGGGCGGTACGGCAAGACTGCAGTTCGCCGTGCTGACGCCGCGCGCCTCGACCATCAACGACAATGCCGCGCTGCGCTCGGCTCGACGGCAGCGTCGACCCCAGCGCTCGCCTTGACGATGATCAATGTGCTGGCGGCGACCGGCCGCACGCTGGATGGCGCCGGTGCCGCCCTGTCGAGCGCGTCGGTTGCCGATGTCGCCGCCGCGCAGACGCTCGACGGCACCGTGACGCCGGTCGACCTCTATCTCAACCTGGCGTTTGCCATCGGCACCGACATCGATGCCGACGGCACGATTGCCGTTACGGGCACGATCACGCTGCTCTGGGAGAACTGGGGCGACAATGCCTGAGGCCGGCCGGCTTAGACCAGTGGCGTTCCGTCGGACCAGAATGCGTAGAGTTTCGCCCACCAGATAGCCGACTGAGGCCGCAGCCATGGCTTGAAATGATCGGGGTGTGTGCTGCGATGCAGGCTCGGGTTCTGCAGATCTTCGAGCAGCCCGACGATCGCGGCTTCCCGCACGTGGCGATTGCCTTCGACGATCCAGCGCTCGACGACATCGAAAATGTCGCTGAAGCGATCTGTCTTTCCAGCTTCGAGATGGTGAATCAGGTGGAGAGCCAGCTCCGACAAGGCAAGATACAGCGGCTCTTCCGCCTCATCGCGCCATTCATCGTGGAATCTGTCCCATTGCCCACGGAACGACGGATCGGCCGCCATGAGCGGCTCGAACATGTTCGAGCCGTCGAAGGCGAAATCTGCGGCCTCGTTCTCTCCGGTCATGCTGCCTCTTTTCGCGCGGCAGCTCCGGACTGGCAAGCTTTAAACCCGGCTGAACCAGCCGGCACTTTTCATTGAACCCTAAGTAAAGGAATCTTCTCATGACAGATCTGGCAGACGCCGGGTCCGTGGTGGCGGCGCCACCGGCGGGCAACCTTGCACGGCCACCGGCCAACGGGGACAACGGGTCCGCCCCGCCTGCGGCCAAAAGTTGGTTTGACGGTCTTTCCGAAGGCAACCGCAAGCTTGCTGAAACCAAGGGCTGGACCAAGCCTGAAAGCCTCGATCGGGTCTTCGCCTCCTATGCGGAGCTGGAGCGGCAGCAGGGCGAGAGCCTGCGCGTTCCGGCAGCCGATGCAGCCGCGGAAGACTGGGACAGGTTCCATGCCCGGCTGCCCGAGGCGATGCGTCCGCTGACCTCACCCGAGAAGGTCGAGTACCGGCGCCCCGACGGGCTCCCCGAAAACTTCGCCTATTCGGACGAGCTCGCCAATGCGTCCAAGGCCTGGGCGGTCGAGGCAGGTGCTACCCCGAAGGTCGCACAGGCCTATCACGACCGCTTCGTCGGCTACATGGCCGAGCAGGCCAAGGCACAGCAGATCGCCCTTGCCCGCTCGGTCGAGACGACGCATGACGACCTCGTCAGGGATTGGGGACCGACCGGCAGCGATGGCTTTCGCCAGAAGCTCGAGGTCGCCAACCGGGCGATGAAAAAGCTCGGACTGGTCAATGCCTACAAGGCGAAGGGTATCCTTCTGCCGGACGGCGCCTTGACCGACCCGCAGATCGCCAAGGCGTTCCACGCCATCGGCGAGGCGATGTTCCGCGAAGACACGATCGACGGCAATGCTGCCTTGAGCGGAGGCAATCCCTTCAAGCGCAATGCCGCCGGCGAGCGCAACCTGACTGGCATCTCGGCGCTCGTCAAAAGCGACCCCGCCCGCGCCCGGCGGCTGGCACGCGAGGCCGGCGAAAATCCCGACCTGTGGATGCCCAACAATCCTCTTTAACCCAAACCTGAAGGAAGACAAAAATGGCAGACGCCTATACCCGTATCGCGGACGCGATCGTTCCGTCCGTCTATGCGCAATACTCGTTCGAGGAGCACGTCCAGTCGCTGGAGATTTACCAGGCCGGGATCCTGTTTTCCGACCCGTCGATCGCCTCGAAGCTCAGCCTGGGCGGACGTTCCGTCGACATGCCCGGCTGGAAGGACCTCGGCAACGATCCGTCCGAGCCGGTCAATGACGACCCGGCCGACTCGATCGAGATGAAGAAGATCGGTGCGCGCCGCGAAGTCGCGGCCCGCAATGTGCGTGCGCAGGCCTGGGGCATCCCGGATCTGACCTCGATCCTTGCCGGCGACGATCCGCAGAAGCTTATCGTGCGCCGCCAGACCGACTACTGGCAGCGCGCCAACAAGCTGACGCTGCTGGGCATACTGAAAGGCGTGCTGGCCGACAACATCGCCAATGACGGCAGTGACCTGGTGCTCGTCACCGGCGCCTCCATCGTCGACACCGACATCATCGAGGCCGCCTATCTGATGGGCGACCGCGCCGACAAGTTCAAGACGATCTGGATGCATTCGAAACAGATGAAGGCGCTGAAGCTCGCCGACCTCATCGACTATGTGCCGTCGTCCGAGCAGGGCGGGCCGCTGATCCCCTATTACATGGGGCTCAGGGCCGTCGTCGACGACGACATTCCGGTTGCCGGCGGCGTCTACACGGCGTTCATGTTCAAGGACCAGGCGATCCTTTGGAACGAGCTGCCGGTCAACACCGAAGGCGGGCCGCTCGAGTTCGACCGCAAGCCGCGGCAGGGCCATGGCGGTGGTGTCACCGAAATGGTCGGCCGCCGGCATTTCGTGCCGCATGTGCCGGGCACCCGCTTCCTCGATGCGTCCTCGGCCGGCGAATTCGCCACCGATGCCGAGCTGGCACTGGCGGCAAACTGGGACCGCACGGCGTCGAGCGTCAAGCACATGACGTTCATCGCGCTGAAGACGACCGAGGCCTGATCGGGCGAAGGGGCGGGCGTCAGACGTCCCGCCCCTTCGGGACACCAGGTCGGCGAATCCCAAGTTCACCCGCTGCGCTGCGTCGGAGTGATGTGAATTTTGGCGTTCGCTACAACATTCATGTTGCCCTTTGGCCAATCGACGGCACCAAACAGTTACAAGAAAGGGCGATGCTGCCTTGTCTTGGTAAGGGAGGTCACCATGAACATGAAGTACAAAACAGTTCAGGAAGTGCTCCGAAAAGCGGGCATTGTCATGAGCAAGAAAGGGGAAGTTCATCGCATAAACTTCTTCAGCGGCCTGGAAGACACCGCCTACTACACGCCAAGTCTTCAGGACGCCCTGGACAGGGGCTTGGCTTTGGCGGGAGGTGCCGGAAGGGTGAAAGCAAGCGTCTTTGCCAAGTCAGCTGAAACAGGGATCTCGACCGGCGCACACGTCGGCTGACACAATTCAGGCAAGACATCGCCGCGTTGCGCGGCGGTGTCGTGAAACTGCAATAGCCGAAGCATTGCCGTCTTCCTTGCTCGAATGGGAAAAAGCCGGCTGACGAAGCGTCTGCCACGCCGTTTCATGACGGGCGGGTGGCGTCGTGACGGCCCCCGTGCACGAGACGTGCAACGTTCTGCCCAAGCCACAAATCACAAAAAATCCCCAGCCGCTTCGAAGCGGCTTTTTGCCGTGGAGGCACCATGCCCCGTTTTCTCCGACCAACCATACAGACAGAGGCCTGAGCCATGGCCATCACCCCGCTCGACATCGCCAACATGGCGCTCGCCGTGCTCGACGAGGCGCCGATCGAAAGCCTCGACCAGGACGCCAAGGCGGCGCGCCTGCTCAATCTGCATTTCGACCTGACCCGCGAGGCCGAATTGACCAAGCATGCCTTTGTCTTCGCCATCCTGGCGGCCTCGGTCGCCGGCTTCGACACCGGCGGCGGCGCTGGCACGCTGAACTTCGCCTATGAGCTTCCCGCCGATTGCCTGCGGCCCTTGCCGCTGACAGGGAATGGCGAGCCGGATGGCGTGCCGCTCTCATGGCGGCAGGAGGCCGGGCTGATCTATTCGGATCAGGCCGGGCCGCGCATCATCCGCTATGTCGCCAACCTGACAGACCCCAACGACTGGGACGCGCTGTTCACCGAGGTGCTGGTGGCGGCGCTCGCCATCAAGATCGCGCATCCGTTGACCCACAAGTCCGGCATGATCGACGTCGCACGCAGCGCCTATGACAGGGCGCTGGACGCCGCCTACTCGGCCAATGCCATCCAGCGCGGCGGCAGATTTTCGACGACGTCCTGGGCTTTCCAGCGCGGCGACAGCCGGGGCGTCGGCCGATGACCACGCTCTATCCGATCCAGGATGCTTTCATCCGCGGCGAGATTTCTCCCCGCTTGCATGCTCGCGCCTCGCTCGAGCTCTACCGGGCGGCGCTGTCGAAATGCACGAACTTCGTCACGCTGCCGCATGGCGGCATCAGGAAGCGCGGCGGCACGTATTTTTGCGCCCAGGTGAAGGCTCCGTCAAAGGCGACACGGCTGATCCCGTTCATCTTCTCGGCTGATCAGGCCTATGCGCTCGAATTCGGCGATCTTTACATCCGCGTCTACGCCTATGGCGCGCGTGTCGGCACGGTCGAAGTCGTTTCGCCTTATCTCGAGGCCGATCTGTTCGACCTGCAATTCGTCCAGTCGGCAGACCAGATGTGGATCACCCACAAGGATCATCCGGTCAAAGTGCTGACGCGCACCGCGCACACGACCTGGACGCTGGCCGATTTCGTCTTTCTCGACGGCCCTTACGACAAGATCAACACCACGGCCACGACGCTAACGCCGGCCGCAACCGGCAACGCCATGCCGGTCATGGCCGCGAATACGCTGCCAAGCGGCACGGTCAGCAACAGCAACGGCTCATCCGACGTGTGGCAGGTGTTCGATGGCGACAAGCAGAAGGGGGAGAACATAGCGGGCTTTCCGAGCGGGTATCTGCGCTACCAGTTCGGCGGCGGCGGGGCCAAGACGGTCGACGCCTACTGGATTACCGCCACGAATGATCACTCAGACACTGCATCGCCGACCCAGTGGCAATTCCAGGCCTCGCACAACGGCACCGACTGGACGACGCTCGACAGCCGGGACGGAGAGACCGGCTGGTCCAAGTCGGAAACCCGCTTCTTCGACGGCTTCAACAACACGGTTGCCTACGAATATTATCAGCTGCTGTTTTCAGGTGGCGGCAGCGACGGAACCGCTATCGCCGAACTGGCCCTGCACGAATACGCGCCGTCGCAAACGCCATTTGATCTTTCGGCCTCCTCGATCGTCGGCATCAATGACGGCATCGGCTTCCAGACCAGCGATGTCGGCCGTGCCATTCGTCTGCTTGGCGCGGATGGCTTCTGGCGCTGGGCCAAGGTCGTTGCCCGGACCAGCACCATGGTGGTCACGGTTCAGTTGTACGGGCACGCTCTGCCCGATCTCAGCCCGATCATCCGCTGGCGTCTCGGCACGTTCGTGCCCGGCAAGTACGTGCAGAGCGGTTCGCTTTACGAGGAGCGCCTGGCGTTCAGCCGCAAATTCTCGGTCTATGCCTCGCAAACCGGCGATTTCGACAACTTCGCCACCGGCGAGAAAGACACCGACGCGCTGGAATTCGTGCAGGCCGGCGGCGGCCAGGCCAATGACATTACGTGGGTGGCGGAATCGGACGGCGCGCTGATCATCGGAACGCTTGGCGGGGTGAGGGCGCTGTCTGGCTCCGGCATCGACGAGGCGCTGACGCCGTCCTCGTTCAAGAACCGCCGGTCGCGGACTTTCGGTTGTGCCCCGCTGCGTCCTGTCGATGCGGGGCAGTCGTTCCTCTATATCACCCGCTCCCGCAAATCGATCGCCGAGCTGAAGCAAAACGCCACCGGCCGCTTCACCTCCGACGATGTCGGTCAAATATCGGAGCACATTCCCAAGAGAGGCGTCGTCGAACTCGCCTTCCAGACCGACCCCGATCCGCTGCTCTGGTTCCCGCTCGGGGATGGCGAACTCGGCGGCTACACGCACCAGCCGTCGCAGGACGTTCGCGGCATGCACATCCACCAGATCGCCGGAAGCTTCGCAGGATCGAGCTGGGCCGTTGTCGAAAGCGCCGTGGTGACGCCCGGCCAGGACGGCAACGACGATCTCTGGCTGATCGTCAAGCGCACGATCGGCGGCGTGACCAGGCGCTATATCGAAATAAAGACCGCGCCGTTCGAGTATGGCGGGATCGGCGATGCATTCGAAGTCGACTGCGGCCTGACCTATGGTGGCGTCGCTGTGGGCACGGTCTCAGGGCTTGATCATCTCAACGGCGAAACAGCCGACGTCCTGGCCGATGGCAAGGTCTACAAGGGCCTTGCTGTGGCCGCTGGCGCGGTCTCGCTGCCCGGTGGGGCTACGGCAGCCAAATGGCAGGTCGGGCTCGGCTACCAGTCCGAAGCCAACACGCTGGAGCTCGATGTCGGCGGCCGCGACGGATCGATCGTCGGGCGGCGCAAGAAGGTGGCCAAGCTCATTCTTTCGCTGCTGGAAACCGACACAACCGGGCTTCAGGTCCAGTCGTTCATCCGCGGCCGCTGGGAGCAGGTTCGCATCCCGTCCGTGGTTGCACCCGACGGCGTGGCGAAATTGTTCACCGGCAATGTCGAGGTGCCGATCGACGATAGCTGGGAAGGGCAGGGGCGGGTGAAGATCCGCCACGTCAATCCAACGCCCTGCACGATCAGGGCGATGACACCGGTGTTCGACGCCGAGCCTTAGAAACTGCTGATCTCCCCCCTCGAGGGGGAGATGTCGCCGAAGGCGACAGAGGGGGTCGGTTCGTCCTGACGCGGCCTCCTATCGCCTCCATCGCGGGGGAAGAACGCCGGCGCTCCACGCGAGACGACCCCCTCTGGCCTACCGGCCATCTCCCCCTCGAGGGGGGAGATCACCCGCTCCGTCTTCCATCGCTTCCCCAACCAAGGAACCCACCCGTGACCCCAACCCATCCCGAAGACCTCGGCAGGGCGCGGACGGCTGCCGATTTCGCTGCCATCCGCGCCTTGCTCGACACCGACCTCAACAATGCGATCGCCCGCAAGGCCGAACTGGAAACGGAAAAGTTTCACGCGATCTTCGGCGCCGGCAATTTGACGGCGGCGCGTGCCGCATTGGACGACTGCAACGCTGAAATCGCGCTGATCGAGAAAACCATCGAGGACGCGGACGAGCGCCGCGTTGGCGCCCCCCTGGACGAACCCCCCGCCGAAGCTGCCGTCGCCACGCCTGCGCCCGGCGACGAAGTCAGGACAAAGGCCGAGGCGCTCGGCGAGCGCTGGCGCACGGTCCACTGGCTGATCGAGCAACTGCGCCAGGAGCTGTTCGCGGCCGATGCCTTGAGCCGCGCCGTCATCGCCGCCAACGGCCTTTTCGATGCCGACGGCGCCGTCGGGCTGAAGGTCAACCTGACCACCATCCGGCGCACTGCCATGGCCGGCCCGAGCGCCGCCGCGCCATCGCGTCTCAGCCGCCCGGCGATCCAGGCCGACCGACTGCTTTTGTCCTTCCTCAGCCCCGGCGGCGTGCTCGACCGGCGCCCTGCGATCGGCGGGCCGGTCGGCGGCATCAAAAGCAAATTCATTCCCGCCGGCGAACGAGGCTGACCATGTGCACACTAGCTCTTATCGGTACGGCGCTTTCGGTCGGCGGCGCGCTGGCGGAAGGCCAGCGGTCGAAGCAAATGGCCGACTACCAGGCCAAAGCCTATGAACAGCAGGCGCGGGCCGACGCCCAAAGCTCGGCCTTCGAGCAGGGCCAGGAGCGCCATAAGCAGGACCTGCGGCAGGCGCAGGCGCGTGCCCAGGCCGGCGCTTCGGGTGTCGCCATTTCTGGTTCGCCGACCGAGGTGCTGGCCGCCGATGCGAGGCAGGGCCAGCTCGACCTCAAGGCGATCCAGTACGGCTCGCAGCTGCGCCAGAACGGTCTCGCCACGCAGGCGGCGATTTCGCGCTTTTCCGGCAGGCAGGCGGTCGGCGCCTCGATCTTCAAGGCCGGCGGCAACCTCGTGTCGGGCCTTTCCGGCCTCTACGACCCGGCCAAGACGGTGACGTTCGGCAGAAGCGCCTTCCCGCCGGCGCCGGGCGGAGGCCTCTACTGATGGCCACCATCCCGCTCCAGCTTGCCCAGCGCCGGCTCGATACCGGCAATGTGGCCTCATATCCCAACGGCTCGCCAGTGGGCGCCGCCATGCAAGGCTTTGGCGACGAGCTGTCGGCGATAGCCGAACGCTTCCGGCAGCAGAAGCAGCAGCAGGATGCGTTCGACGCCGACATTATCGGCCGCGAGCTGAACGCACGCATCGCCCACGCCGAGGCCGTGGCGGTGCAGACCGCGCCGGCCGACGGCAGCGGCCTGCACGACTTCATGTATGGCCAGCTCGATCCGCGCAGCGACGGCGTCGTCAGGCCCGGCCTGTTCGACCAGATCTTCGACGACACCGTAGCGAAAGTGCCGGAGGGCGAACGCGCCAATTTCCTCGCCCAAAAGCAGGCATTGCGGCTGGCCGGCTCGGCCCGCATGGCCGCGCAGCAGCACGCGCGGCGCCAGAACTATGAGCAGGCCGAGTGGAGCAAGGTCGAGGACGGCTACACAAGCGCCATCGCGCAAAGCGACCCGGACGATAGCGGCACATTCGAGGCGATCAGGCAGAGCGGGCTCGAGCTGATCGGCAAGATGGGCAACCCGGTGGCCCGGCAGGCCGCCGAGGCCGCCTGGCGCAGCAACACGGCAAAGGCGCTCGTCCAGGCGATGATCGCCCAAGACCCGAAGGGTGCTGCGGAGGTGCTGGGTGGGGGGTCGGGAGCGACTGACGGCAGGACCAAGGACGATACCGTCGAGGCTGTGAGTGGGCCTCCGGCGGATGGAACTGCCGCACCGGCTTCGCTCCGTGACCGCGTAGGCAAGCTTACGCCGGACCAAACGTTGGCGCAGGCTTTTGGGGACGACATTGCCCCCGAAGAGCGGCCAGGGTTGGTCCAGCAGGCCCGAGCCGCCGACGCGATGCGGCAAGTCGAAAAACGCACAAACATTATCCTGGCCGAGCAGAATGCGCCGGCCGACATCAGGGACAATGGAACCTATTCCGGCCCGATCCCAACGCCGGAACAGTTCGTCGCTCTCTATGGCGCTACCGAAGGCGCCAGGCGCTTCGAGGCGTTCAACAGGACCGTTGAGGTTAATCGTCAATTCCACGGCATGCGCGACCTGTCGAATAACGCCGTGCGGGCCATGGTCAAGGACGCCGACCCCACCGCTGATAGTTCAACGCCGGAAGTGGACAAGGCGCGCCATGACGCTATCGCCACCGCCGCGGACCTGACGTTCAAGGCCAGGCAGGCCGATCCGGGCGGCTATGTCCGCGAGGCATTCGCGAACCTTGATGCGGCCTGGAGCAACCTGTCGAGGCCGGGAGACTATCGGGCGGCGATCATTGGCTCCATCGCCGCCCAGCAACAGTTGGGTTTTGAGACCGCCCAGCCGCTACCCAACTCTGTCGCTGAGGACATTGTCGGCAGACTCAAGGCCCAGCCGCAAGACCAGACCACAGAGCTGCGCAATGTGTTCGCCGCGCTACCGAATCAAGCCGCGCGCGAAGCGGTGCTCAGCCACCTGTTTCAGACCAGCGCGTCCCAAACAGATAACAGCATCGCGGATAGGTCGGTCCGGGCAGCTGTAGTCGACCCGATGATGCTGCTCGATTTAGCCAACACTGTCGAGCCAGGACGATCGGTATCAAACGCGGAACTCACCAACTACTTACCGACGAATCAAGAGTGGCTCGGGAGATTGATAGCCGGCGACAGTGAGCGGGGGAGCCTGTGGCGTCGTCTCGCACAAAAACTCGTGGGCTCCGATGGGCTTGGCGAAGACAGCATCTCGGTGGCCGACTTCACGCCGTTGGGGACGTCATTTGCACTGGAGAAGGCTGGAAATGCAGCGCTGGAAGGCAACTACGAAGAAACACTGCTCAATGCCGCGGGCGCAATTCCTGGCGATAGGTTGGCGGCCGTGGCCCTGGAACGCGCCGCGGCGAAGATTGCCAAGCCCTGGGTAGAGAAACTCTCAATATTTTCGAGGCGGCCGACTGACCTAGTCGAAGGCGGCGAGGCACTTGTTCGTGGGGTCGATGCCGAAACCCTTAGGCACCAGCAAGCGCTTGCGCGCTCGGTCTCGCCACCAATGCCACGCCGGAAGACACCACCCGGCGAAATATCCGACAGTGCAGTTGAAACCGCGCTATTAGCTGCGATGCTTGCCAGGGATACGTCCAAAGTTAAACATGCCGGGGCGAAGGTTGGGTGGGCTCCATCCAACGACTATCGAAAAGTCTTTTTCGATGCGAATCCTAGTCTCAACAAAAGCGACTATAGAGTGCATCATGGCGTCGAGCAGGGAGTTTTTAAAAGGTATCCCGGGCTTTTTACAGAGAAAGAGCTGCATTCAATCGAGAATCTTCGTGGAATCCGGAACGAGTTCGACATAATTTTGCACCTGAAGGTAATTCGGAGCGAGTGGGAATATTTCTATAAGAAAAACCCTCATGCCACCCGTCAGAAGGTCCTTGACTATGTTACCGAAATCGACAAGAAGTATGGACATTTGTTCTATCCGCCAATAGGTGAATGATGAGATACTTTGACATTCTGCCCGATGTGGCCGGCGGATTGGGTGACGGCACTGTCATGGATACCAGCGTCCACCCTCCTATCGTGAGCAAGCTTGTGTACCAGATGGAGGGATGGATCGGTGATGTTCTTATAACAAGCTTTCCATGTTTCCTCGTGACGGAAGAGGCCGCGCACGCGTTGTCAGAAATCGGCTTCACCGGAGCGACATTCGCCCCTGTTGAAGTCACAACGTCCGAAGATTTCCGCGAACTTCAGCCCGAGGTAGAGCTTCCATCTTTCGTGTGGCTGAAGGTGAGTGGGAAAGCGGGTCACGATGACTTCGGCATAGCCAAGAACCTTAACCTCGTCTTATCGGAGCGAGTCTTCGAGGTGTTTGATGAACGAGGTCTCCCTTCCGCTACCATCAAGCCGTTCGACGGCTGACGGCCGAAGGGGCAGGGATGGTCTCGGCAATAAAGCAATGGGTAGTCACGGCACGCCGGAAGTTACCTGGATGGGCACGGCCATCCACTCAACCAATCGACAGTTCAATGATGCAATATTTCTACAGAAAACCCGATGTTGCCGGCGGCTTCGGCAAAGGAACTGTCCTTGATACGAGTGTCCACCCACCTGTCGTAAGCAAGCTTATTTACCAAATGGAGGGATGGTTCGGTGACGTGCTCATCACAACATTTCCTTGCTTTCTTGTGACCGAGGAGGCCAAGCGCGCTTTGTTGGAAGTTGGCTTCTCCGGTGCAACGTTCGCCCATGTTGAGGTCACGACGTCCGAGGATTTTCGTGAACTGCAGCCCGAGGTGGAACTTCCAGCTTTCGTCTGGCTGAAGATTAATGGACAAGCAGGCCGCGATGATTTCGGCATCGCTCGGGACCTACGCCTTGTTGTCTCGGAGCGCGTGCTGGATTTGCTCGAGCAGTTGGGAACCCCCTCTGCTGTTATTGAGCCTTTCGACGTCAAGCAAGGATAGTGAAGACAGGCGTTGGTTCCGCTCGCAGCGACGATCTTTCGTCGGTAGACGTTTTGGGTTCAGGTCCTTGCCCAAGGATCCGGACACAGGCTGGAATATGGATGTGTCTCATGAGATACCACCAGGCGACGGTGGGGCAGATCATGTATCAACATACTACCCCGTACCCGGCAGCCGGCTCGACCGGATCAGCGCTGGCGCGATCACCAGTGAGTATGCCACTCCGGCGATGGCAACCAGGCCGGGGGTTGGTGCCGCCATCGGGACAGCGGTCTGATTGTGGTCACGATGCTGGCTTATGGCCTGCTAACCGCAGAGCGGTACCAGTCGGTGGTGCCTTCTGGATCGCCTCCCATCCCAGATGAAGGATTGACCTGTTGCGCACAGACTCTTTTCCGACCATGGCAAGGATCGTTTTTCTGCTCACCTTGGCCGGCGTTCTCCTGCTCGCGCTTTCGCCGGTGCGCTTCCTGCAGGAGTTGGACATGGGCTTCACCTTCCAGCACGACAAGCTCAACCACGCCGCGGCGTTCGCGGTGTTGGCGGCACTCGGAAGCCTCGGCTGGCCGGAACACAAGACGAGGCTGGTCGTGCTGCTGGCTCTTACCGGCGCGGCGATCGAGCTGCTTCAGGGTGCGCAGCTGATCGCGCGCGATATGGATATCCTCGACTGGGTCGCCGACTGCGCCGGCATGGCCTGCGGGCTGGCGGCAATGGGCGGCACAAGAAGGCTGATTGGCGGATTGCTATAGCCCTGGAGCGCGCTGCTCACTATCCGCAAAATCGTCCGTGAATACACCGGCTGCGCCGAATAGCGCGGTGTCCGGCCGCGTAGCTTAGCTTTCCCACACCAGCACCGAACCCTTACAGCCTCGCCTATGCGGGGCTTTTTTCATGGAGCAAGCCCTCATGTCCCGACCTGCAACTGCCGCCGTTCGTCTCCTGACCGGCGAACGCGAACCCGTGCGCCTCGCAACCACGGCCGACATCCTCCTGCACGGCCTGCAGGCCATCGACGGCGTGCCGGCCGAAATCGGCGACCGCGTGCTGGTCAAGGACCAGGCCGACCCGACGCAGAACGGCATCTACACCGCGAGCGAAGGCGAATGGTTCCGCGCCGCCGATGCCCGCACTACCCGCACCCTGCAGAAGGGCACGACGGTCCATACTCAGATCGGATCGGTCAATGCCGGCCGCGTGTTCGAGTTCACGGCCGACGAGCCGGCCGTCGGCACCGATGCCATCACCGTCGCCGCATCCGTTCCGCCCGACATCGCGGACGTGGTCGATGAGGTCGAAGCGCTGCGCGATGAAACCCAGGCGCTGAAGGATGCTGCCGAAGCCAGCGCCGGCCAGGCATCCGCCAGTGCCGCCGCTTCCGCCGCGAATGCCGCACAAACCGCAGCCGACCGGGCTGCGACCAATTCCGATGCCGTCGCCGCCGCGGCGGCCGTCATCAGCGCTCAGGCCGCACGCGACGCTTCGCTCTACGGCAAGGGCATTTTCCCGACGACGGCGGCGGCAATCGGCTTCGGCGTCGCCGGCAACGGTGCGATCACGCCAGGCTCGGGCGGCGCCAATGGCACGTTCGACCTGGCGTTTACCGGCGGAACTGGCTCGGGCGCTGCCGGCCGCTTCGTCGTGGCGGGCGGGGCGCTGACGCAGATACTGATCACGGCGCCGGGCTCCTACACAGTGGCGCCGACGTTCAGTTTTGCGGCGTCGGCAGGGCTCGCCGGCGCCGCCGCAGCGGCGGTGCTGGGCAGGAATGTCGATGTCGGCGAGTATTTCTGGACCGAAGTTTCGACTGGTTCGTTGGGATTGTACAATGTCACGGCCGGACCGGTAGCAGCCGATACGGGCGTCCGGGCGTCAACGGCGGAAATTGCCCTGATCAGCTCAAGGATCGTCGGACCCGTTCCGATCACGGGTTCCGTCGGCGGCACGGTGATTACGAACGACAGCGTCTATTTTTGGCCTGGATCGCTGTCGACGGTCGATGAATATCTGTCGACCTTGGAGCTTGGATTTGGCATCGTGCCGGGGACAGCCCACATCGTTATTGCCCACGTCGAGGGCGACGGGACGCTTAGCCTGGTTTCCGACCAGACAATGTCCGTTCCAGCCGGCCCGTCGTCTGTTGTTTCAGGGCTTTCGATCCTGAAGCCTGCCGGCAGCGTCATGGGCCTCCAGCGCACTGGCGCTGGTAGCTGGTACTACACTGCCGGGGCAATTCCGAACGGCGAAGTCGAGTGGTTCACGGCGGCGGTTCCGGCCTCGCACACTGCCAAGACTATAGGCGCTGTAAATGGTCCGCAGTGGAAGGCGACCTTCACCGGCGAAGTCGCCGTCAAGGCGCGTGCTGCCTATACCACAGCAAACGGTCTCGTTTCCGCTGTCGGCGTTAGCCAGGAAATCGGCTGGCCGACGCTGGTCAACACGGGGTCGGACGTTCCGGGCAGCTACAGCGTCATCATGCAGACGCCAGCGCCGGCCGACGGCCATATTACAGCGGTCGACGTTGGCGCTGGCGCTGGCGCCGGCGCTGCGCTCATTCATGTAGTGGACTATCTCGGCGGGTTGGTGGTCAATGTCCTAAGCACATATACGGTGACGCTGGTCAACGGGGTCGCTCATATCCCGCTGGGTATCCCAATCCCAGCCGGCAAATATCCGGCGATCAGCGGTGGCGCCTACAAATTTCAAAACAACGTCAACCCGCAAGGCATCCCGGCATGGATCAAATCAGGCGCGCTGTCGAATGGCGCGACCGTAGCATCGTCCGCCCAGCATCGGTACGAGGTCCGCTTTACGATCAAGACCGGTCTGCTCGCCGATGCCGACCGGGCCTTGACCGGCGGCGCCAGCAATACCGGCATGAACCTGCTGGCTGACGCCGATCCGAACGGCGTCGTCGATGCGACCGCGCTGTTTGCGTCCGCGGCGAGCGCTCATCCCAATCCCTATGTGCCGCCTGGAAATTTCGCCTTGACGGCCATTCCCGCATCTGGCGACGGTTTTTGGGGACCTGGCAAGCCGGCCGTCAACAGTAAGCGCTTCTTCATTCCGCGCCGGCCGTCGCTGCAAAATCTCTATGACGGCTTTCGCGCGACGATGGCCGAACACATCGCCAACAACGATGTGCTCTGCCTGATCGCCGATAGCATCGGCCATTGGGCGCTTGCCAGCGACGGGCCGAAACACTGGTTCAACCTGGTTACGCGTTTTGCCAATATCGGCATTGCCGACGATGAACCGGGCATGACTGCTTTGCGGCCAAGCTCTACCTATCTTCCGACTTTCTATGGCGTCACCGTCGCCGGGAGCGTGTTGACAGGGTCGCGCGGGCCGATCGGCGAGAGCATCATCCTCGCCGCCGGCGCGTCCTTGGCGTTTACCGGCACCTATGAACAGGTCGACGTCCACTACACTCAGGACGCCGGCCAGGGGTCGCTTGCCTTTGTCTTCAACGGCGGCGCGGCGTACAAAACCGTCAACTGCGCGGGCGCCCTGGCGCTTGATCAGTATTCGGGGCCTTCGCTCACCGGGCAGGCGGCAAGCGGCAATTACACTCTTACGGCTGTCGGCGGTCCTGTCGAGATTACCGGGCTCATCAGGCTTGGCGTCAAGGCGGCCGGCTCGCGTCCGCGCCTGCGCACCTTGCGCGCGGCACACGGCAGCTATGCCTTCTCGTCATTCAACACCGCGCGTCTTACATCGGCCGCCGCTCAATGCGGCTACGCCGGCGGCAAGATCGTGCCCATCCTGGCGCTCGGCATCAATGACAGCTTTGGCACGCCGCCGGCCACGATATCGGCAAACATCGCAACAATCATCAACACGTTGGAAGCGGCCGCTGCACCGCGTATCCTTGTGATGCCGCCGACGCGGCCGTCAGCCGCATGGGATGCAAGCTACACGGGCGGTCGGACCTATGATGCCGCCCTTGGCGCAATCCGTCAGACCTATCGATCGCGCAATATGCTGACCATCCCGATCGACGGCTTCGACTACATCAATTCGGGAAACTATCAAGAGGGCTTGCATTTCAACGATGCCGGCCATGACGGCAATGCGCTGCGCTTCATCGAACAAGTCGCGGAAAGGGGATAAGCAATGGCATTCGCTATTCAGCATAAGGGCGAAATCATCACCGAGCTCGAGGAGGGCGAGGAATGGCTGGTGGTGGGCGCAATGATCATGGTCGCAAAGCCGAAGGATCCGGCACACAGCCGCGAAATCCCGGTTCCTGACGGCGACATTGAGGGTCTCGTCGAGGTCTGGGTAGGCGGCGCCGTAGTCGACGCTGGACGCCATTCGCAGGCAATGGCAGGATGAGGTCGGCGGGGGCTATCCTTGGAGGATTGTCCCATGGCGCATGCCGGCAGCATCATCGACATCTATGACGACTATTACGCCGATGGAAAAGTAGCCGCAAAACGGGACATAGCTTCAAACCAGTCGGTCGGGCACATCGAAGCGGTCATTCAAGGCCAATTCTTCGACAGGATTCTTGACATCGGGGCGGGCGAAGGTGCGGTGCTGGATAAGCTGAACAGGAAGGGGCTCGGTAAGAAGCTTGGCGCCGTCGAGATTTCGAAGAGCGGCGTCGAGGCCATCAAGGCAAGAAAAATCGCCAAACTGGACAGCATCGACGTATTCGACGGCTATCACATCCCTCATCCCGACAAGTCGTTCGATCTTGGGCTTGCCATTCACGTCGTCGAACACGTCGAGCACGAACGGATGTTTCTGAGGGAGGCGGCTCGGGTCTGCGAGAAGCTCTATATTGAAGTGCCTTTGGAGCATACGCGAGATCTCAGCAAGGCCATTCGGATGTCAGGGCCGTATGGGCATATCAACTTCTACACGACCCAAACGTTTGAAAACCTTCTCAAAACGTCTGGGCTAAAGGTCGAACGGCTAAAGGTTTTTGCGCACGACCTCGCTTATGAACAGCACCTGGCTGGCGAAAAAAAAGGATGGGTAAAACACAGACTGCGGACCGAATTTCTAAGGTTTGCACCCAAGACGGCGATGCGCAGCATGGCCTACATGGCCGGAGCTCTGTGCTCAAGTCGCTGATCTAGCAGCAGCGCCGCCGATTTGCTTTGCAGGATTACCGCCGACCATACTAAAGGGCGGCACGTCTTTCGTGACGACAGAGCCCGCACCAACGACCGATCCCTTGCCGATCGTTACGCCCTTGAGAATAATGACGTTGAAGCCGATAAAAACACTGTCTTCAATCTTCACTGGCGCAATGGTGATCTTTGACCAGTCCTTTTTTCCCTGATGCCAGTCGGCGACATCTTCCTTGCGGTCTTGCCAACCCGTCGCGTGTGAGTTGTGATCGACGACTGTGGTACCCCAACTAATGATCACGTCATCCCCGATTTCGATCTTCTCAGCCGCCACGAGGTGGCTCTTGCCGATATAGGATCTTTTTCCAACGGTGATCTTTGCATCGGCGCGATCGAAGGAAAAGACGCTGTTGATGATGCATTCTTCGCCGATCGCATGCTTGCCTCGCCGCAAACTGCGGACGCTCCGCAAACTTAGCTTCGTTGCGGGGCCGGAGTTGATGCCGGCTAGGCGGTAGAGGAATGGTGGAACGAATGGCATATCAGTTGCGGCCGAAGCGCGACTTTCGCACCCTCTCAGCGAAAAGCTGCGATCGCTCGAAGAAATGCTTCCAATGTTGGTGTTCAGATACCCCTTCGAAGAATGCCCGCGCCGCGTCTTCGAGGTCCGAATCAATAATTGCACGTGGGATCGGTGGCTCGTCGGCTAACTGAGCCGACAACCGAAATCGGCTGTTCGCAATAGACAGGTCAGCCTCCATCATCCATGCGTCTCTTTACGGCCTAGCTATTGCGACAAGCGGCGGCGGTTTGCAAGCTTGCGAGACGACCGCGTCCGCCAATATAGACGCCGTGAAAATCGCCGAAAGACGTCAGAAGAATCGGGAGCCGCGCGAGGTCACACCAACATGGCACTGCAACTCGACCAGAAATCTTGGGGGGAGAGGTTTCGGCTAGGGTTCATCGCCGACGCAGACCCACCGCGGCGGAGCCGCTACCGTCTGCTGTCCTGCGGCTTCTGGTGAGGTTCCTGGCTTTTCGACCACCAGACAAAATACAGCGAGCCCATCTTCATCACAGGCACGCGGCGGTCGCGTTCCCTGGCCCGCAACTCACGATAGGTCTTCATCTTCAGAGTGCCGCCAGGCAACCTGATACGCACTGCCATCGGTCCAACTCCCGTTGTGCAACGCAGCAATTTTCGTGCAATGCGGTAAGTAGAGACCTTCCGTTACGGAAGAGTCAACAGCGGCCTCATCAACTTATTTTGCAAGCTGGCCGGCGGAGGTCGGGGCGGGCTTTCCCAGGCGCATGGCAGCCGAAAAAATTCATGCGTCACCCTGGCGACTGATCATCAATCAGGCGCTGGCGGTTCGACCACCAGGTGAAATAGATCCGGCCGATCTTGACGACGGGTATGCGGCGGGCGCGTTCGCGGTCGCGCAATTCGCGGTACACCTTCACCTTCAGTGTGCCGCCAGGCATCCTGATACGCACCGCCATCGATTCCGCCACCCCATTGTGCAATGCAGCATCAGAGACCTTCCGCTGCGGAAGAGTCAATGCCTGCCCGCTGACTATTTCTGGGACTAGTCGAGCGGTCTTGAGGTTCGGGCGCGCGCGGCGGTTCCCGATCCCGCACGGGGCGCCAGTGCCAGTTGGGATCGTCGGGTGCGGGGGCTATTTCCTGGGCGAGGATTTATTGGGCGAGGATGGGCGACCGGACATGCCGCTCGGCCACCAGATGACGAAGTAATTGCCGAACTGCCAAACCGGCACCTCGCGTTTCTGCTCGCGGCGCCGCAGCTCGTCCCTTTTCTTGATCTTCAAGGTGCCGCCTGGAAGCCTGATTCTTATCGTCACGTGTCCTCCCGTACCCGCTACAGGTACGAACGATAGACGGGAACAGTTTCATCCCGGCTAAGCAATTTCATCCAGGTCGAGCAATTTCGGGCGCGGTAGACGCAGGAACCGGGACCTGAGCGAGATCGCCGGAACTGGCTTCATTTGAAGAAATCCGCAATGCCGTTGATGGCCAGCACCGCATAGACGATCGGTCCGGCGATAAACGCACAATAGAGGCAGAGGATCGCCGACAGCACCAGCAGCAGCGGCTTGTCGCGACCGACGGTGCGGAGCTCGGACTTCACCGTCCAGCGCGCCGCAGCGGTTTGTTCATCATCAGACATGTGCACCATCCCGCGGCCATTTCACACGGCAGGTCGAAAACATCAACCTTCCTTGCAACATCGGCACGGGCTGCCGCCCAATTCTGCTTTGCCGCCACGCATCTGCTTTTTCAACCTCAAAACCTTGCCCGCGAGGGCGGAAAGGACTGCCCATGGACATGACGTTCAGGGGCGCCGCCAGGCGCCTCGATGATATAGACTTGCCGAAACTCGGTGCCCGGATCGGCGTCGGCGAGGACGAGATGCACGCGTTCCTCGATGTTGAAACCAGCGGGCGCGGCTTCGACGCCGTTGGCCGGCCGGTCATCCTGTTCGAACCGCACGTCTTCTACCGCAACCTGTCGGGTGCCAAGCGGGCAAAGGCGGTAGCCGCCGGCCTCGCCTATCCGAAGTGGGGCGCAAAGCCCTATCCCAGGGACAGCTACCCACGGCTCAGGGCAGCTTGTGCGATCGACGAAACCGCGGCGCTCAAATCCGCTTCGTGGGGGCTGGGTCAGGTCCTCGGCGAGAATTTCAAGGCCGCGGGCTTCCTTACCGTGCAGGCGATGGCCGAGGCAATGATGGCGGACGAGGCGCTGCAGCTCGGTGCGGCGATCGATTTCATCGTCGCGAACCGGCTCGACGGCAATCTGCGCAATCATGACTGGGCTGCTTTTGCCAAGGGCTACAACGGCGCCGGCTACCGCAAGAACGCCTACGATACCAGGCTTGCCGAGGCCTATCGCAAATGGTCGCGCATCAAGGACACGCCCTGGCCGTCTGCCGGTCCGGTGTCATCGGCGGTCGTCCCCGCAGTCCCGCCAGAGCCCGCTAAGCCAATTGCCGTTCCGCAAGCGACCGCTGCGCCCGCGTCCTCTGCACCTCCCGTGCCTGCCGCCAGGCCCGGCCTCTGGGCAGCGCTGATCGCAGCCATCCTGAAACTATCAGCCATCCTGAAACTGTTTGGAAGGAAATGACATGTGGACCCGGATCAAGAGCTTCTTCCGCGGCAGCGAAACAATATTCTGGGCGCGGCTTCAGGCGGCCATCGGCGTTATCGCGACCGTCGTTACCTATGTCGACCCGCAGGTTCTTTCGCCGATTATCCCAGGGGAATGGTTCCCCTGGTTTCTTGTGATCAACGGCGTTTTGACCGAGTTCCTGCGCCGCCGCCGCGCGGAGGATTTGTGATGGCCGCACTCCTCGCCATTCTCAGCGCCATCCTCGGCAACAAGGTCGTCATGACGGTATTGGCCGCTGCGGCCGGCGGCATCGGCCTTTATGTTGCCGGCGGCATCAACCGGGCGAAGAAGGAGGCGGTCAAACAGGCCGAGGCAAAAGTCGCGGCCGCCGAAGACCGCCTGGAAATGAGCCGCGAGGCCGCCGCCGAAGAGCGCAAGGCCGCCGGCATGACCGATGCGGCAGCCAGAGCGGAGGCTGGGAAATGGGCAAGGCGCTGATCCTCTGCCTGGTGCTCGCCGGCTGCACGACAACCGCGCCGGCCGGTAATCCGCGCCAGGTCTGGTGCGACCATAACCAGCCGCGCCGGCCATCGGCGGCCGTGGTCGCCGCCATGACCCGGCCCGAGCTCGACGAGATGAATGCCTTCAACGGGCAGGGCGCCAGATGGTGCGGGTGGACGCCATGATGCACGAGTTGCTCGACGTCCTGGGCATCAAGGCGCCGGTGTTGGTCGCCGGCCTGTCCGGCGGCATTTTGCGGGCCTTGTCGCGCCATCGCTACAAGGTCCGCGAAATGGTGGCCTCGCCGATCTGCGGCGCGCTGGCGGCGGCCTATCTGACGCTGCCGGTCGTGCATTATTTCCGCGCCGCCGGCCTGCCCATTCCTTCTCCGGACGACGACACCACGACGCTGGCCGCGGCGTTCCTAATCGGCGTCTCGGCCATGTGGATTTCGGACATCGTCTTCGAAATGATCGTGCGCCGGTTCGGGCCGGTGAAGGAGGAGTAAGCCGCCCAAGCCCGACGAAATAGTGACGTTCAGTTGGAGCCCGGCGCCCCCCCAAGGTCGCGGGGCCGGTTACAGATTTAATAGGGGAATCTAGATACGGTGTCGATATAAAAAAGATACGGAGGCGACCCCCGCGGGGCTGGTATAAACAGGG
>NZ_JAMYTK010000039.1:0-40305 GCF_040322355.1 Mesorhizobium sp. M0145 | reverse complement strand
TCCGCTAAACACGGGGGCTGCGCGGCGGACACGCCGACGTCACCGCAATGCCACGCCATTTTGCAGAACTTGACGCACACAACTGCGAAGGATCACCACAGACGGCTTCCATTCTGAACCACAGATGGATTCCAGGGTCTCCGCGATGTCGCTTCGCTCCTGCTCCGCGCTGGATGACGAAGATGAAGTTAGCCCATGGCTAATCGCAGCTCAGAGCATCGACGGCTGCTCCCCAAAAAAAACGGCCCGCCTTTCAGCGGGCCGTTCATATACTAAGTCGGCAGTCTGATCACTGAGCCGGTGCCGGCGCGGGTGCCGGAGCCGGAGCCGGAGCCGGCGCGGGTGCAGGCGCGGGTGCAGGCTCTGCCGGAGCCGGAGCGGGTGTCGCCGGAGCTGGCGCAGGAGCCGGTTCGGCTGGCTTCATCGGCTCGGCAGGTGCTGGGGCCGGAGCCGGTGTGCTGGCTGCGGGCGGTTCGGCAGGCGCAGGTGCCTCGCTACGTCTTCCAAAAACATAATAGGCGACAATTGCCAGGATAACGACGACCAGTGCAATCAGCCAGCCGCTGCCGCCGCCGCGTGGCCGTGCGGTACCCGGTGAGGTGAATGGGTCGTTCGGATTGGGTGTGTTCGCCATAAAAGTGTCCTCCGTGGATGAAAAACATCAAGTAATAGCCATCAACGTACAATCGTTGAATCGGTTTCACATTAGGCGTTGAAAACGCCGAAAACAGGGCAATTCTGATCCGGAATCGCTTGCAGGCATGCATTTCCACCGCAAAATGGGTTTCGATCGAGCCAAACCGAACCTTTTTCAGTTTCTTGGCACGAAGCGCGGCTGGTCCGCCGTCGCGCCACGAGTAAGGGCTGGTCCCGCCTCGGCAATGATTCGGTGTGCAACTCCGCCGTGTCGTTCAGTTGACGGCGGTCACCGTATAGCCGATCTTGCGGAAACCCTCGACCAAGCCTTGCGCTCCGGGAAGGTGCATGGCGCCGACCGCCATGAAGACATTGCCGTGGGCGAGGATCGGCGCTGCACGATCGACCATCACCTTGTTGCGGCTGGTGATCATGGTCTGCTCGAATTCGGCGTAACCCGATTGGTCGTCGACCTGTTCGGGGATGACGGCCCGAAACAGCGGTACATACATGCCAGTGTCGCCACGCCGGTAAAGCACGATCATGGTTTCGTTGACGTCGTTCACCTTGTCGCCAAGCTTCAGCGTATCGACCAGCCCCTTCAGGTGAAAGGCGATCGGCAGCGAAGCCATGGCGCGCAGCTGGTCGGCGATTGTCTCCAGCCCCTCGACCGATTTGCCCGAAGCCTCGGCGTCCTTGGCAAGCTTGACGTCGAGCACCGGCGCACCGCCAGCCTGGCGGGCGACTTCGCATACAGGTAGCGCCACCATCGCCGACAGCAACCAAGGTTTCATCTTGGCGACGGTCGCTGGCGGGATGCCACGCGCATCGAGCGCCTTGTTGACCACCGCCGCATCCTCCGGCGACAGCAGCGACGAAAGCGTCGTCTTGTCGGTGAACATCATCAGATCCGGCTCTTTCAGCAGTGCTGCCATCATCTTCTGCTTGTCGAGCACTTCGGTGGTCTCGATGATGACGGTGCCAGCCGCATCGAATGCCTTCTGCGCGGCGGGTGGCAGCGTGGTGACGCGCGGGTCGGTAACGTGCATGGTGCCGAACAGGAAGGACGGTTTTTCGCCCGATTTTTCGAGCTTCCACAGCAGGCCCTTGCCGTTCGGCGTCGCTGCCGCGTCTGCCTCGATCTTGCGGTAGGCAGCCGGGTCGTCCTTTTGCAGCGCGCTCAGCATATCGCTACCGCCGCAGGCCGAAGTCTCGGCGCGTGCCTTGCCCGCGGCGAGCAGCGCGACGATGAGGAAAGAGAGGAAAAACAGGGCGTTGAGCGCGACGAGCAGCTTCAGCGACATATGGGTCGCGCGGTCGGCGATGGCGATGAGGCGTTTCATGCTGCGCTTCTAGGCGCAAAAAGCGGCAAAACGGTTAACCGGCGCATCAAAATTGTTGCGAGATGGCCACCGACACATGCATCGATCACGCACGAGGATGAGCTGCTTCGTAAATCTCGAGCAGCCTGGCGGTGTCGACGCCGGTGTATATCTGGGTTGTCGACAGGCTGGCGTGGCCGAGCAACTCCTGGATGGTGCGCAGGTCGCCGCCGCGCCCTAGCAGATGCGTGGCGAAGGAATGGCGCAGCGCATGCGGCGTCGCCGTGTCGGGCAGGTTGAGCGCCGAGCGCAGCTTGGCCATGTCGCGCTGGACGATTGCCGGGTTGAGCGGGCCGCCGCGGGCACCGCGAAACAGCAGGCCCTTGGGATCGAGATGCCAGGGACACAAGCGGCGGTATTCGGCAATCGCCCGCAGTGCCACCGGCAGCACCGGCACCAGCCGGGTCTTGCCACCCTTGCCGGTGACGCGCAGCACGGTATCACCAGGTGAGGAAAGATCGGCGCCCGACAGGCCGAGCGCCTCGGAGATCCGCAAGCCGGACCCATAGAGCAGGGTCAGCACGGCGGCGTTGCGCGCGGCAATCCACGGCTCCTCCGCCAGTTGGCCTTCCACCGAGACGACGTGTTTTGCATCGCTTGCGGTCAGCGGCTTGGGCAGCGATTTCGGCTGCCGCGGCGCGCGCAAGGCTGTCGCACCTGCCGCATTGGCGAGGCCGCGCCGTTCCAGGAAACGCAGCAGCGAGCGGATGCCGGCCAGCCCGCGCCCGAGCGTGCGGGCGCCGGCGCCCTCGGCACGGCGGGCAGCGAGAAAGCCGCGCAGATCGGCGGGGCGCAGATCGGCGATGTCGGAAATGCCGGGCGAGCCGCCGCAATGGCCGGTCAGGAAATGCAGGAACTGGCGCGTGTCGCGCTCATAGGCCTCGACGGTTTCGGGCGATAGCCGGCGTTCGCGCGCCAGCATCTTCAGCCAGGCCTCGCGCGCCGCCTGCAGGTCGGGTTTTGCCGGTATGAGGAATTCCTGCATTGCACTCTTCCAGTTCCCCGCCATCTTCCGGCACGCGGGTTAGGAAGCGGTGAAGAGCGGCGTCATTGAAATGACGACGGGCTGGGGTTAGAGCAAGGCAAAGGATTTTCCGCAGATGATCAAGCCGCAAAACCCCGTCCAGATGGCCGTGATCGGTGCCGCGCATGGCATCAAGGGCGAATTGCGCGTCAAGAGCTTTACCGGCGACCCGCTGGCGCTGGCCGATTACGGTCCGCTCTACGCCAGGGATGGCCGCGCCTTCCAGATCGTCGACATCAGGCCCGCCAACACCGTGGTGGTGGTGCGGTTCAAAGGCGTCAACGACCGCAATGCCGCCGAGGCGCTGGCCGGCACCGAATTGTTCGTCGACCGTTCGGTGTTGCCCGATGAGGGCGAAGAGGATGAATTCTACCATGCCGACCTCGTCGGACTGGAGGTCAAGGATGACATCGGTGCCATCATCGGCAAGGTCGTCGCCGTGCATAATTTCGGCGGCGGCGACATTCTCGACGTGACGCTGGCGGGGCGCAAAGGCGTGCTCATCCCGTTCACGCAGGCCGCTGTTCCGGAAGTGTCGATCGCCGGCGGCTTTGTCCGCGTTGATCCAGCCGCCGCAGGGTTGGTCGAGGACGAGGACGGCGAGCCTCCCGCTGACGACGGTTTCGACCCCAAGGGCAGGCCGCGCGGGCCTAGGGACGCCGGAGGCAACCGGTGAGTTTTTCGGCTTCGGTGCTGACGCTCTATCCCGAGATGTTTCCCGGCGCGCTTGGCCTGTCGCTGGCCGGCCGCGCGCTCGAGACCGGCATTTGGTCGCTCGAAACGATCCAGATCCGCGACTTTGCCAGCGATCGTCACCGTACCGTCGATGACACGCCGGCCGGCGGCGGCGCCGGCATGGTGATGCGGGCAGACGTGCTGGCCAGCGCCATCGACCATGCCTCGCCGGCAGCCGATCCACGTCCGCGCCTGCTGATGAGCCCGCGCGGCAAGCCGCTGACGCAGGCACGGGTGCGCGAGCTCGCCGGCGGGCCGGGTGCGGTGATCGTCTGCGGCCGCTTCGAAGGCGTCGACCAGCGGGTCATTGAATCGCGCGGCCTCGAGGAAGTTTCGATCGGCGACTTCATCCTGTCCGGCGGCGAGCCGGCGGCACTCGTGCTGCTCGACGCCGTGGTGCGCCTGCTGCCCGGCGTCATGGGCAATGCGGTATCGGGCGAGGAAGAGAGCTTTGAAAACGGCCTGCTCGAACATCCGCATTATACGCGGCCGCAGGAGTTCGAGGGCCGGCCGATTCCCGAAGTGCTGATTTCGGGCAATCACAGGAAGATCGCGGCTTGGCGGCGGGCCGAAGCGGAGAGGCTGACGAAGGAGCGACGGCCGGATCTTTCAGCCGCTCAGCCCTTGTCGAAATAGTAGAAAGCCAGGAACAGGCCGACGGCGATGACGAAGCCGCGCACCGCGTTCTGCGGCACGCGCCTAGCGATCCAGACGCCGGCATAGCCGCCCAGCGCGCCACCCGGGATCATGATGATCGCCTGCAGCCAGGCAATGACGCCGCCCGAGACGAAGACGAGGATGGCAACCGCAGCGATGACCACGGCCAGCATGTTCTTCAGTGCGTTCAGCCGGTGATAGTCGCCGGACTGGGTGAGACCGAGCGTCGCCAGCATCATGACGCCCATGCCGGCGCCGAAGAAGCCGCCATAGGCGGCGGTGGCGAACTGCGCCAGCGACCCGACCAGAGAACCCACCGCGGCCTCATGCTCCGGCTTGGGCGCCGGCTTCAGCCATGGCCCGGCAGCAAACAATGCGGTTGCCGCCAGCAGCAGCCACGGCACCAAGGCGCGGAAGGACGGGTTGTCGAGCCCTAGAAGGATGAGCGCGCCAGACAGCGCACCGAGAGCCGAAATGAGGCTGAGCAGCAGTGCGCCGCGCCAGAAATGCTTGATGTCGTGCCAATAGGCGAGCGTCGAGGTGATGTAGCCGGGGAACTGCGTCACCGACGATGTCGCATTGGCGACGATCGGCGGCAGGCCGGCCAGGGTCATGGCGCCAAAGGTTATGAACGTGCCGCCGCCGGCAACGGCATTGACCGCGCCTGATAGAAAGCCGGCGAGAAAGAGCAGGACCGCGTCCAAGATTGGCATGAGGGGTGTCGTCGCTGGAGGAAAATGCTTATCTTCCGGCTTAGGAAGCTTGACGCGCGGGCGCAACCCCCTGGACCACAAGCGATCACGGGATTGCCACAGCGGGCGCCAGCCCAAGAAGCAGCGCAAAAAAGAAACGGCCCAAAAAAGAAACGGCGAAGACGTGACAAAGCGCCGAAATAGCTGTATGTGCGCGCCGAACCGGAAGAAAAATCTGCCAAGAGCGATCTTCTGGCCCGTCAACAATGACGGTGTAGTCGCCCCTGCCCGATGTTCTCGAACAGACGTTCTCGAACGAAGGGCATAGCCGAGCGGTCGATGCGACTGCAAGGCGAGTGTCGGGCGCTCTGACTGTCGGAAGAACAAGAAGTGGATTTTTGAGATGGACATCCTCCGTCAGATCGAGGCCGAGCAGGCCGCCAAGATCGAAGCCAAGCGCAAGCTCCCCGAATTCCAGCCCGGCGATACCGTGCGCGTCCAGGTCCGTGTGACCGAAGGCACCCGCACCCGCGTCCAGGCCTATGAGGGCGTCGTCATCGCCCGCGCCGGCGCCGGCTTCCAGGAAAACTTCACCGTCCGCAAGATCTCCTACGGCGAAGGCGTGGAGCGGGTGTTCCCGGTCTATTCGCCGATGGTCGAGGGCGTCGAGATCGTGCGCCGCGGCAAGGTGCGTCGCGCCAAGCTGTACTATTTGCGAGACCGTCGCGGCAAATCGGCCCGCATTTCGGAAAACACCGGCGTGCGCGCCCGCAAGCTCAACGACGAAGAGCGCGATGCGCTGAACGCCGAGAAGGCGCGCATCGAGGCCGAGAAAGTGGCCGCCGCCCAGGCGCTGGCCGCCGAGAAGGCCGCGCAGGACGCCGCCGAGAAGAAGGCCGCCGACGAGGCCGCCAAGGCCGCGGAAGCAACTGCCGCCGAATAAGGCGTCTTCAAAACTCATGGTTTTGGAAAGGCGGCTTCGGCCGCCTTTTTATTTCACGAGGTGGATTCGATTTTGCCGGTCCGCAATCGATACGGATCGTTCTGTAATTGCCGCCGTTGAAAGCATTGGAATTCATTTTCGTGCCGAGCGGCGCATCAGAGCGGCTTGCAAGGCGCCTGCGGAAAGCTAAAGTCGGCGCCGGATTTCCTGCATGCCTCGGTCGATCGAGGCGGTTCAGTTCCTGGGGAGCATAGTCATGATCAATTCGAAACTGCTGCTGGCCGGCCTGCTGGCTTGCCTTCTCGTGCCGGTCGCGGCTCTGGCGCAGGCGCTGCCCGACCTCGGCGGCAAGAAGGTGGTGGTGGTGACCGAAAACGCCTATCCGCCGCTGCAGTTCATCGATGCCAAGACCGGCAAGCAGATCGGTTGGGAATATGACGCGATGAACGAGATCGCCAAACGGCTGAATTTCAAGGTCGAGTACCAGAATACCTCTTGGGACGCGATGATCCAGGCGGTTTCCGACAATCAGTACAACATCGGCATGACCGGCATCACCATCAAGGACGACCGCAAGCAGAAGGTCGATTTCTCCGATCCGTATATGCGCTCGGAACAGTTCATGCTGGTGCGCGGCGACGAGAAGCGCTTCACCGATGCAAAGACGTTCGCCGCCTTCAAGGACGGGCTGATCGGCGCGCAGGCCGGCACCACGCCCTTCTACACCGCCGTCTACAGCGTGCTCGACGGCAACGAGCAGAACCCGCGCATCAAGCTGTTCGAGACGTTCGGCGCGACGGTGCAGGCACTGAAGGCCGGCGACGTCGACGTCGTGCTCACCGACGGCACTGCCGGCAAGGGCTATGTCGATGCGTCCAATGGCGGCCTTAAGCTGATCGGCGGCCCACTCGGCACCGAGGATTTCGGCTTCATCTTCCCCAAGGGCTCCGACCTGGTGAAGCCGGTCAACGCGGCAATCGCCGCGCTCAAGGCCGACGGTACGCTCGACGCGCTCAACAAGAAGTGGTTCCTTGATTACAAGATGGGGCAGTAGGCCCGCTTGTTGCGCGCATTTCATGACGATTGTGCGCGGGAACTCGCGCTGACTCTGCGCTCGTACACCCCCCTCTGTCCTGCCGGACATCTCCCCCTCAAGGGGGGAGATCGGATTTCGCATCGGCTTTCGCCAATTTTCAGTGTTGCAGAACGGGCCGCGAGGTCAAAGCTGCCGATCTCCCCCCTGGAGGGGGAGATCGCCGGCAGGCCAGAGGGGGGTGTGACAGAACGCTGCCTTCGTGACTCTGTTATCGGTACCGCTTGATGCCGTCGGCGCCTCTCGCCTCAGCCAAATCCGACTTCCCGTGGTGGCTTGCCGTGGCCGTGGCGATCGCCTTGGCCGCCGCCATCTTCATCGCTGCCAGCGACCTCTATGCCCAGGTCTTCGCAACCGTCGCCAAGGGCATCGGCGTCACCATCTTCGTCACGGTGGTCGCCTTCGCGCTGGCTTGCGCGATCGGCCTCGGCGTCGCGCTGATGGGCCTGTCGGGCTCACGCTGGCTCAGCCAGATCGGCCGCTTCTACGTCGAGATCATCCGCGGCGTGCCGATGCTGGTGCTGTTGTTCTGGATCGCCTTTGCCGGGGCGCCGGCCTTCGTCGCGGCATGGAACGCGCTGACGGCGCCGCTGCAAAGCGCCGGCCTCTTCGGTGAGCTGCTGGTACGCGACGTGTCGTTGCTTTGGCGCGCCGTCATGGCGCTGACCATCGGCTATTCCGCCTTCATCTCGGAGGTGTTCCGCGCCGGTATCCAGGCGGTCGAGAAGGGGCAGATCGAGGCGGCCAAGGCGCTCGGGCTGACGCGCACCCAGCGCTTCCGGCTGGTCATCTTTCCGCAGGCGATCCGCACCATCCTGCCGCCGCTCGGCAATGATTTCGTCGCCATGGTCAAGGATTCCTCGCTGGTCTCGGTGCTCGGCGTCGCCGACATCACCCAGATGGGCAAGATCTACGCCGCTGGCTCGTTCCGCTTCTTCGAAACCTATTCGATCGTCGCCTATATCTATCTCATCCTGACCGTCGGCCTGTCGTTGGCCTTGCGGGCGCTGGAGAAGCGGCTCCGCCACCAGCATGGGGAATAGAAGGCAGGCGAAAACGGCGCTACCATCGAGCGGACGCGACCGGGGAGGACCGATGATCATCGACAAAGCCAATGCGGCGCTGGAAGCGGTCTATACGGCCGACACGCCTGAGACGCTCGCCAAGGCCTATGCGCAATGGGCCGCGACCTATGACGGCGAAACCGCGGCGCTCGGCTATCTCCTGCCGTTCCTGATCACCGCCTGGGTGGCGCGCCATGTGCCGCCGGGCGAAGGGCCGCTGCTCGACGCCGGCTGCGGCACCGGCCTGTCGGGGCCGCCGCTCAAGGCGCTCGGCTACCACGATATTGCCGGGCTCGACCTGTCGCAGGACATGCTGAAAATCGCCGGCAGCCGGCAGGCCTACAGCGAGCTGAAACAGGCGATGCTCGGCGGGCCATTGCCTTGGGCGGACGGGTATTTCCGCGCCTTTTTCTCGACCGGCGTGTTCACCATAAGCCACGCACCGGCGTCGGGCCTGCATGAACTGGTACGGATCACCAGGACGGGCGGCCACGCCATCTTCACGGTCCGCGACCAGGTTTTTGAAAGCGGCGGGTTTCAAGCCGTGTTTGGCGAACTGGAGCAGGCGAAAAAATGGCGGCCGGTCGAGGAGAGCCCGTGGTTCCGCTGCTACGCAATCGCCGAGCCCGACGCGCTGGTGA
The DNA here is from genome assembly GCF_040322355.1 of Mesorhizobium sp. M0145. NCBI lineage: Bacteria > Pseudomonadati > Pseudomonadota > Alphaproteobacteria > Hyphomicrobiales > Phyllobacteriaceae > Mesorhizobium > Mesorhizobium sp. M0145. The sequence goes on along the minus strand of NZ_JAMYTK010000039.1, from coordinate 31,438 downwards.
AGACCTTCGTGTTCGAGGTGCTGTGAAGCGCCTGCGAAGGCAGACGCGATTGCTGAAAAGCCAAAACATTGATATGAGCAGCGCCATGGAAGAGCTTTTTGGCGATCCGGCCTATAAAGGTTTCGTGCTGCAGGACAGGAAACGCCTGCCGTCGCGATTTTCCGCGCGCGTCTGCGGGGCGCTGACCAGCCGACTTAGCTAGGGCAGACTCGCCAGGCTGTTTCGCCGGTCCGACCGGCGTCGTTTTCCCTTTTTAATTCGACGGATTTACGCAAATGAGCGCACCGCGCACCCTCTACGACAAGATTTTCGACGACCATGTTGTCGACCGCCAGGACGACGGCACCTGCCTGCTCTATATCGACCGCCATCTGGTCCACGAAGTCACCAGCCCGCAGGCTTTCGAAGGCCTGCGCATGACCGGCCGCAAGGTTCGGCATCCGGAAAAGACGCTGGCCGTGGTCGACCACAATGTGTCGACCTCGCCCGAGCGCAAGTTCGGCATCAAGAACGAGGAAAGCCGCATTCAGGTCGAGGCGCTGGCCAAGAACGCCAAGGATTTCGGTATCGAATATTATTCCGAGAAGGATATCCGCCAGGGCATCGTCCACATCATCGGTCCCGAGCAAGGCTTTACGCTGCCCGGCATGACCATCGTCTGCGGCGACAGCCACACCTCGACGCATGGCGCGTTCGGGGCGCTGGCGCATGGCATCGGCACCTCGGAAGTCGAGCATGTGCTGGCGACGCAGACGCTGATCCAGCGCAAGGCCAAGAACATGCTGGTGCGCGTCGACGGCGCACTGCCGGAAGGCGTCACCGCCAAGGACATCATCCTCGCCATCATCGGCGAGATCGGCACGGCCGGCGGCACCGGCTATGTCATCGAATATGCCGGCGAGGCAATCCGTGCGCTGTCGATGGAAGGCCGCATGACGATCTGCAACATGTCGATCGAAGCCGGCGCGCGCGCCGGCCTGATCGCGCCCGACGAGACCACCTTCGCCTATGTCAAGGACAAGCCGCGCGCCCCCAAGGGCGAAGCCTGGGACGCCGCGCTCGCCTACTGGAAGACGCTGCAGTCCGACGAAGGCGCGCATTTCGACAAGATGGTCGTGCTCGACGCGGCAAAGCTGCCGCCGATCGTCTCCTGGGGCTCCTCGCCCGAGGACGTGGTCTCGGTGCAAGGCATCGTGCCGAACCCGGACGACATCACTGATGAGAACAAGCGCACCTCCAAGCAGCGCGCACTCGACTATATGGGCCTGAAGCCGGGCACCAAGATCACCGATATCGAACTCGATCGCGTCTTCATCGGCTCCTGCACCAATGGCCGCATCGAGGATCTGCGCGCCGCCGCCAAGGTGATCGAGGGCAGACAAGTCAATCCGCGGGTCAGTGCGATGATCGTGCCGGGCTCCGGCCTGGTCAAGGAACAGGCAGAGGCCGAAGGCCTCGACAAGATATTTGTCGCCGCCGGCTTTGACTGGCGTGAGCCGGGCTGCTCGATGTGCCTTGCCATGAACGACGACCGGCTGAAGCCGCATGAGCGCTGCGCCTCGACCTCGAATCGCAATTTTGAGGGGCGCCAAGGTTTCAAGGGCCGGACGCATCTGGTGTCGCCGGCAATGGCCGCGGCGGCGGCGATCGCCGGCCATTTCGTCGACATCCGCGAGTGGAAATAGGGCAGGCGCGCGCAGTCGGATATGAGGAGCCCGAGCCGCAATGCGGTTCGGGCATTCTTCAGTCGGGCCGCCTGACGAATTCGTGGAATCCCTCACGGCGGCCGGGTTGGTCCTTTGCGACGACCAGCGCCAGTTGGCGCTCGTCGAAGAGTTTGAACCATTCATCCCATTCGACCAGTTCATAGCCGCCGGCATTGACCGGACGTTCGGCCTCATCCTGGTCCTGATAGGCATGCTGGCCGAAGACCAGCCTCAGCATGGGCTGCGTTCCGGCTTCGGGCGACACGTCGACGATCGCCGGAAAGCCGGCGCGTGCCGCGGCCCATGAGCGAATTGCATCGTGATCGGTCAGCATGATCGTGTCGGCCATCGGAGCGTCTCCTGGTTGCCGTCGTGAAACGCCGCTCGCCGTTCGCGGTTCCGCCCAGCGGCTTTGTCGACGTACCTGTCGTATATTCGCTTTCGCTTAACCGCTTGTTTGGGCTTCCGCTCTAAGGTCCTCCAAGGGGAAGCGAGGGGAAATTACAGCGCTTGGACACCGGCCTGCTCATAGCGCTGCTCAATCCAGGCATCGCCCTCACACTCGGCGCGGCATTTCTCGTGCTGTGGTTCTATCAGCGCCACCGTCCCTATCTGGCTGTGCTGGCGGCGGGCTACTCGGCCTCGGCCGCAGGCTTCCTGCTCCAGTATTTCACGCTGCCGGTCGGCATGGCGCCGACCAAGCTCATCTCGATCCTGTGCTTCACCTTCGCCACCTGCTGTCTCGCCGGCGCGGTCATTGCGCGCTATGGGCGGCGCGTGCCTTACCCGGCGGTCGGCATTCTGGCCTGCGGCGGCCTGGCCGCGTTCTCGTGGTTTCTTTTTGCCCGGCCGGATCTCACCTGGCGCATCCTTGCCATCAATTTCAGCTTCGGCGGCATCAGCCTGGTTGTCGCCGCCGAGTTGCGCGTGGTGCGCAACAACGGCCCGACAGAAATGATCCTGTTCGTGCTGTCGCTGCTTTCCGGCCTGAACTTCCTGGGGCGGACGCTTGCCGTCGTCATCGCGCATGGGCCGTTCACCAGCTATGAAGGGCTTTACTCCTCGTCCTACTGGACGACGGCTCTGCTGTCGCATGCATTGCTGTCGCTGCTTATTGCGCTTTGCCTGTTCGGCGCCGCCGCGCTCGATGTGATGAAGGCCCTGAAGACCGAAACCCTGACAGACCCGCTGTCGGGCCTGCTCAACCGCCGCGGCTTCGAGGAGCGCGCCATGCTTGTCCTGCAGCACTGTGCCACGGCGCAATTGCCGGTTGCGCTGGTGCTTGCCGATCTCGATCATTTCAAGGCGCTCAACGATCAGCATGGCCACGCGGCCGGCGATCGCGTCATCGCCGACTTCGCTGCCAAGCTTCTGTCGGCTGCAGGTACGCGCGGCGTTGCCGGCCGTATCGGCGGCGAAGAGTTCGCCGTGCTGATACCGCTCAGCGACCTTGGCGCGGCAAGACTGTTTGCCGAAGCCATTCGCACGGTCTATTCGGCGGGCAGAATCGACGGACTTCCGCCCGACACAAGGGTGACCGCGAGCTTCGGCGTGGCCGCCCGCACCAGCGACGAAGGGCTGGACCCGCTGATGCGCCGCGCCGACGAAGCGCTCTACAAAGCCAAAAGGAGTGGCCGCGACAGCGTATGCCTGTCCTATCAGCGGCCTGAAACGGTCGTCCTTCCCAATCGGACCAGTGCTGGCTGAGCGTCAGCGGCGGCTTCGAATTAACGTCTTTTTCGCGCGTTGGTGATTTGCTGTTCGGGGGGAGTGCCAAAACGCCATGGGCAGCGCTAATTTCATCCTGCTGATCAACCTGTTCGTTACCGGGCTGCTGGCGGCGGCCTTCATGACGATCGCGGTCTATGACGCCGGCCGGGTGTCGGCACGCTGGCTGGCGTTCGGCTATGTGCTCGGCACGGCTTATTTCGCGATCGAGTTCAGCATTCCTGCCTTCGACAATGCGCGCCCCGTGGTTGTCGCCGCCTTTGCCGCCTTCCTTGGCGCTACCGTCGCCTTCAATGGCGGGCTTGCCCATAAATACCGCGTTTCGCCGCCTTGGCCGCCGATGCTGTTCTTCCTGGTCTTCGCCACCCTCGCGGTCCACTTCGTGCAGGACCTGCCACGCCAATCCTTTGTGCGAATGGCGGCCTACCAGCTTCCCTATGCGGCTATGCAGTTCACCGGGCTGGCGATCGTCTTGTCGTCCAGGCAAAGACGCGAGCGGCTCGACTATATGCTGATGGCTGTCCTGGCGGCCAGCACCTTGCAGTTCGCCAGCAAACCCTTCATCGCCCATGCGCTTGGTGGCTGGGGCGCCAATCCGCAATCTTATGCGCAGACCAGCTATGCGTTGGTGTCGCAGTCGGTCGGCACCGTGTTCGGCCTGGCGCTTGCGCTGGTGACATTGGCTATCCTGGTCCGCGACGTGCTCGCCGAGGCGACGTCGAAATCGGAAACCGACACGCTTTCGCGGCTGCTCAACCGTGGCGGCTTCGAGCGCCATGCCGAGATCGCGCTGCGTGACGCCATGCGGCGCGCCGTTCCAGCGGCACTGGTCATTGCCGATCTCGACCATTTCAAGCGCATCAACGATACTTACGGCCACGCGTCGGGCGATCGGGTCATCGAGACCTTTGCCGGGTTTCTCCGCGATGCCGCGGCCGACCATCATGTCGCCGGCCGCATCGGCGGCGAGGAATTCGCTATTTTCCTGCCGGGGACCAATCTAGCCGCCGCCCGGCTCTTTGCCGAGGGCACGCGTAGCGCCTTCGGTGCCACGCCGATCGACTGCCTGCCCGCGGATCACCGCTGCAGCGCCAGCTTCGGCATTGCCGAGCTTGGTCCGGGCGAAAGCTTTTCCGACCTGCTGCGGCGCGCCGACAAAGCGCTCTATCAGGCGAAGGGCAGCGGTCGCGATTGCGTGCGTGTCTCGGCGGGGCCGGCTGTTGCCCTGCCGGCGCCGTCAACCAAGGGCGGCGTGGCCGTCAGCGGCAGGGGCTGAGCTCCGGCATTTCGCCGTCGGAGAGGCCGTACATATAGCTGCGGCCCTTGACGAAAACCGGCGGCCTATAGCAGTCGCCGCCGCGGACATCGTCCGATTCGTTTTCGTAGATCACGTCGGGCTGGCCGGCGCTGGTGTAGTCGGACAATTCCTTGGCCAGCTTGCCCTCGCCAACGAGGATACGCTTGTAGCCGGCGGCGCTGTCGATGACGAGATTGCCGAAGGAATCGGCATAGACGCGGTCATGATGGCGCGTCCCGGCGAATGCCGGTGCGACGACGCCGACGGCGAGCGCCGCCAATAGGAACCAGGGAAGGCGCGATCCTGCTGAATTCGAATGCATGGCGTGCTGCTCCATTGCTGAGAGGCAAGCCTCCTCGAATCAGAAATTAACCTTTTATTAACCTTTGTTAAGAGGGCAACCGCAGCAGGGGCGAGGTCTCGGAAAATATGGTTAATACTCGATCGCCCACCGGCCATCATTCGGCCATGCCTTGTTCCCACCATCCCCAGCATCGGGCGCGACTCGAAAAGCATGAAATCCGGTGGCTTGCCGGAGCATCGCGGCGGGCTCGATACGCGGGGGGAAAGCAGCAAATGAGATTACGCCGCACGTTTCGGATGGCGCTGGCCATTCCGCCGCTGCTGGCTGCCGCCGCCTGCGCGCCGCAGACCAGCGCGCCCAAGCTCGGCAACACGGCCGCCGCTTCCGTGTCGCTTGCTCCCGCCGCTAGCGAACCGACGGCACCGCAGCCGCGCACAGCTACTTACAACTGCGCCGACGGTAGCGTGATAACCATCGAGAATCTCGGCACGTCGGTGCGCGTCCTCGGCCAGAACGGCGCCAGCGCCGAGCTGCCGGCGTCACCGGCCAATCAGACCAGCCGTTACGGCGAGGCGCATGACGCAATCGTGATCGATGGGCGTGAGGCGCTGGTGATGAAGGGCGGTGCATCACCGCTGGCCTGCAAGCGCTGATCCGCCCCTTGCGCCAGCCATATTTTGCAGTGCGGCGACATTGTGCCGGCGCAAGGCGACAGCCCTAATCGATTGAAGCTGAAGCCTCGCTTTCATCAGACTAAATTACGTTTTCGAAACGGTTTTCCGGCTTTGACGCGGTGCAAAAAGAGCATTAGAAACCGGCTGTCCGAAGTCGCAACCGGAAGCGGTAATGCCGCATTCCCACCTGAGGCTCCAGAGACGCCGAACTGGGGGAGCCATGAGCAAATCACCAGCCACCCGCGAATTTGCCAGACGTGAACGGCCGCTTTCGCCGCATCTGACCGTCTATCGGCCGCCGATCACCATGACGATGTCGATCGTCCACCGCATCACCGGCGGGGCGCTCTATTTCGGCACGCTGCTGGTCGCGCTGTGGCTGATGGCGGCGGCGAGCTCGGAGGCGACCTTCAATGCCGTCAACTGGGCCTTCGGCTCGTGGCTGGGACGGCTGGTGCTGTTCGGCTACAGCTGGGCGCTGATGCACCACATGCTGGGCGGTGTGCGCCATCTTATCTGGGACACTGGGGCAGGGCTGGAAAAGCATACGGCATCGAGGATCGCCTGGGCGACGCTGGCCGGCTCGGTCACGCTGACGCTGCTGATCTGGATTGCCGGCTACATGGCGCGGGGAGCCTGACATGAACGGCAAGAACCCCGACATGCGCACGCCGCTGGCCAAGGTCCGCGGCCTCGGTTCCGCCCGCGAGGGCACCGGCCATTTCTGGCGCCAGCGGCTGACGGCGATCTCCAACATCCCGCTGGTCCTGTTCTTCGTCGGCTTCCTGATCGCACTCAACGGCGCCAGCTATCTCGAGGTGCGCGCCGCACTTGCCAATCCGTTCGTTGCACTGGTGCTGGCGCTGGTGCTGTTGTCGGTGCTCTACCACATGCGGCTCGGCATGCAGGCGATCATCGAAGACTATGTGCATGGCGAAGGCACCAGGCTGGCGCTGCTCGCCCTCAACACATTCTTTCCCGTAGTCGTCGGCGTCGCTTCGGTCTTCGCCCTGCTTAAACTGGCATTTGGAGGCTGATTTTTTGGCCAAGGACGCGAAGAACGCCAACACGGCTTCCGCCTATAGCTATGTCGATCACAAATTCGACGTCGTGGTCGTCGGCGCCGGCGGCGCCGGCCTGCGCGCCGCGCTCGGCATGGCTGAGCAGGGCCTGCGCACCGCCTGCATCACCAAAGTGTTCCCGACGCGCTCGCATACGGTTGCGGCGCAGGGCGGCATCGCCGCCTCGCTCGCCAATATGGGGCCCGACAACTGGCAGTGGCATCTCTTCGACACCGTCAAAGGCTCAGATTGGCTGGGCGACACCGACGCTCAAGAATACATGGTGCGCGAAGCGCCGGCGGCGGTCTACGAGCTCGAGCACTACGGCGTTCCCTTCAGCCGCACCGAGGACGGGAAAATCTACCAGCGGCCGTTCGGCGGCATGATGATGAATTTCGGCGAGGGGCCGCCGGTGCAGCGCACCTGTGCGGCCGCCGACCGCACCGGCCACGCCATGCTGCACACGCTCTACGGCCAGTCGCTGAAGCACAATGCGCAGTTCTTTATCGAGTATTTCGCGCTCGACCTGATCATGGAGCCGGACGGCACCTGCACCGGCGTCGTCGCCTGGAACCTCGACGACGGCACCATCCACCGCTTTTCGGCCAAGATGGTGGTGCTGGCGACCGGCGGCTATGGCCGCGCCTATTTCTCGGCCACCTCGGCGCATACCTGCACCGGCGATGGCGGCGGCATGGCCGCACGCGCAGGCCTGCCGCTGCAGGATATGGAGTTCGTGCAGTTCCACCCGACCGGCATATACGGCGCCGGCTGCCTGATCACCGAGGGCGCGCGCGGCGAGGGCGGCTATCTCGTCAATTCCGAGGGCGAGCGCTTCATGGAGCGCTACGCGCCGTCAGCCAAGGATCTGGCTTCGCGCGACGTGGTTTCGCGCTGCATGACGCTGGAAATCCGCGAGGGCCGCGGCGTCGGCCCGAAGAAGGATCACATTTTCCTGCATCTCGACCATCTCGACCCGGCCGTTCTGCACGAGAGGCTTCCGGGTATTTCGGAATCGGCAAAGATCTTTGCCGGCGTCGACCTGACCAAGGAGCCGATCCCGGTGCTGCCGACGGTCCACTACAATATGGGCGGCGTGCCGACCAATTACTGGGGCGAGGTGCTGAACCCGACGGCGTCGAATCCGGACCAGGTGTCGCCCGGGCTGATGGCGGTCGGCGAAGCCGGCTGCGCCTCGGTGCACGGTGCTAACCGGCTGGGCTCCAACTCGCTGATCGACCTGGTGGTGTTCGGCCGTGCGGCGGCAATCCGGGCCGGCCAGGTGATCGACCGCACATCGGCGATCCCTTCGCCCAACGAGGCCGCCGTCGAAAAGATAATGGACCGCTTCGACCGGCTGCGTCACGCCAACGGCTCGACGCCGACAGCGGTTTTGCGCGAAAAGATGCAGAAGGCGATGCAGGAGGACGCGGCGGTGTTCCGCACCCAGGAATCGCTGGAAAGCGGCTGCAGGCGCATTTCGCAGATCTGGGGTGAACTCGGCGACGTCAAGGTGTTTGACCGCTCGATGATCTGGAACTCCGACCTGGTCGAGACGCTGGAGCTGGAAAACCTGATGGCCAACGCCATCACCACCGTCTACGGCGCCGAGGCGCGCAAGGAAAGCCGCGGCGCGCACGCGCGGGAGGACTTTTCGGCCCGCGACGACGCCAACTGGCGCAAGCATACGCTGGCTCGGCTCAACGAGGCCGGCGAGGTGGCGCTCACCTACCGGCCGGTGCACACCGAAACGCTGCTTAAGGAAGCAGACGGCGGCATCAACCCGGCCAAGATCGCGCCAAAGGCCAGGGTGTATTGAGGTCATGATGAAACATCTGATCGCCTTGGCATTTCTGGTTGGCGTCGGAGTGCACTCGGCGTCTGCCGAGACGGTCTATATCTATGACAACGCTGACAAAATCTCGAAAATGGTGAATGATATTCCCGTTTGGAAAGATGCCGCCACGGCCCAATCGTCAAGTCGAAATTTTTATTCCAAGAACGTCGGGCACATCAGATGTCTGGCAAGGCCTCCGGCCAGTGGCGCACTAAAGCAAATCGGGAAAGCATTTGAAGTGCGCGTATATGCCCGCTGTACCGGCTTCGTGAACGCCCTCTACGTTCATACGGAGAAGTAGAATGGCGTCGGCGGCAGCAGGATATTCCGGCACGCCTCTTCCGGCCAAGCTCGGCCTGAAGGACGGGATGACCGCGGCCTTCATCGCGCTGCCGGCGGAACTGGACGATCTGGCCGACGCCGTCGGTTTTGCCGGTGTCGACCGGCTGGCCGACTGGTCGGCGATTTCTGGCATTCGCCGGAAATATGATGCCGTTCACGCCTTCACCAGGCAGCGTGTCGAGATCGAGGACCGTCTCGGCGACGTCGAAGCGGCGATCAAGCGGGACGGCATGGTCTGGGTGTCATGGCCGAAGAAGGCATCGAAAGTGCCGACCGACGTCACCGAGGACGTTATCCGCACAGAGGCGCTGAAGCTCGACCTCGTCGACGTCAAGGTCGCCGCCGTGAACGAGATCTGGTCCGGGCTGAAGCTCGTCATCCGAAAGGACCTGAGGTAATGGTCGAACTCACGCTTCCGAAAAACTCGAAGATCATGGCCGGAAAAACCTGGCCGAAGCCGGAGGGCGCGACCAATCTGCGCGAATACCGCATCTACCGCTGGTCGCCGGACGATGACGAGAACCCGCGCATGGATACGTATTTCGTCGACATGGACGATTGCGGGCCGATGGTGCTCGACGCGCTGCTCTGGATCAAGAACAAGATCGACCCGACGCTGACGCTGCGCCGCTCCTGCCGCGAAGGCATTTGCGGCTCGTGCGCCATGAACATCGACGGGTCGAACACGCTGGCCTGCACCAAGGGCTGCGACGACATTTCCGGCGCGATCAAGGTCTATCCGCTGCCGCACATGGCTGTGGTCAAGGACCTGGTGCCCGACCTCACCAATTTCTACGCCCAGCACGCCTCGATCGAGCCGTGGCTGAAGACGGTGTCGCCCGAGCCGGCCAAGGAATGGCTGCAGAGCCATGAGGACCGCGAAAAGCTCGACGGGCTCTACGAGTGCATATTGTGCGCCTGCTGCTCGACCTCCTGCCCGAGCTACTGGTGGAACGGCGAGCGCTATCTCGGCCCGGCGACGCTGCTGCAGGCCTATCGCTGGCTGATCGATTCCAGGGACGAGGCGACGGGCGAGCGGCTCGACAATCTCGAAGACCCGTTCCGGCTCTATCGCTGCCACACCATCATGAACTGCGCCCAGACTTGCCCCAAAGGGCTCAACCCGGCCAAGGCGATCGCCGAGATCAAGAAGATGATGGTGGAGCGACGGGTGTAGGCGGCGGGCGAGTTGCAGCCGAGATCGTCTCGTCCGCAGCGATCCTTCGCGCCCCCCTCTGTCCTGCCGGACATCTCCCCCTCAAGGGGGGAGATTAGCAGCTTGGAGGACAGCGCCCTTTCTGCAGCCTTGAAAAGTGGCGAAGCGGTGATGACAGCCAATCTCCCCACTAGAGGGGGAGATGTCCGGCAGGACAGAGGGGGGCGCTGTCCCGCCGAGTTCGAAAGGATAGCAAACTTATGACCGATATCGACCTTCCCATCCTCTCTCCCATCGAAGCCCGCGTGCTCGGCTGCCTTATCGAGAAGAAGGAGCTGACGCCGGACGTCTATCCGCTGACGCTCAATGCGGCACATGCGGCGGCCAACCAGAAGACGGCGCGCGAGCCGGTGATGTCGGTCGAACTTGGCGAGGTCAGAAGAGCGCTTGGCCAGCTCGAGCAGAAGGGCCTAGTCAGGCAGGTGTTCGCGTCGCGCGTCGAGCGCTACGAGCATGTGGTGGCGCAGCGCTTTTCCCTGACCTCGGCGCAGATCGCGCTGCTCGGCCTGTTGCTGCTGCGCGGCCCGCAGACGGCCTATGAATTGCTGGCGCGAAGCGAGCGCATGGCGCGGCTGCCGTCGATCGACGAGCTTCGCGGCAATCTCGATCTGCTGATCGGCCGCCGGCCACCGCTGGTGCAGCAGATCGATCGCGGCCCAGGCCAGCGCGAGGATCGCTATGTCCATCTGCTCAGCGGGTCGCCGCAGCTGTCGGCTGCCGCAGCGCCCCTGCAGTCGTCCTCGCCGGCGTCGGATCTGGAGACGCGCGTGCAGGCCCTCGAGGAAGAGGTCGCGGCATTGCGCGCCCGTCTCGACGCACTGTCCGGCGATGGGCGATAAGGATTTTCGAGACGTCGGGGACGGCCCCTCAGGTAACGTGTTCGTTGCCTACTTTCGATTGGCTGGCGCTGCCCCGCCTGCCGGCGACCTCTCCCGTATAGGGACGAGGAGAGGGACGCTCTTCGACGGTTTCGTCAATCATCAACGTTGCAAGAAGAGTGCCGCAGCTGCGGCCAGCTTCTTTCTCCCCGTCACTTACGGGGAGAAATGCCCGGCAGGGCAATGAGGGGCGGCGCCGACTTCAACAATTGATGGACTCCAACACCAGTTGGAATCTATCAGGCATAAAAGCTCCCTCACCCGAGCCTAGCGTCGAGCGATACTTTGATGGCGCCGAGCGCTTTCGAGACCGGGCATTCGGCCTTGGCCTTCTCGGCCAATTCCTTGAACTTGGCGGCATCGATGCCCGGTACCTTGCCGACCAGGGTGATCGCGCTGCCGGTGATGCCGGTGCCGGGAACCAGCGTTACCACGGCCTTGGCGTCGAGTTCGGCGGCCGGAGTGCCGTTCTCGGCGAGAAAATGCGAAAGCTGCATGGCGTAGCAGCCGGCATGGGCGGCGGCGATCAGCTCTTCCGGGTTGGTGCCGGATTTGCCGCTCTCGTCCTCGAAACGCATCTTGGCGGAATAGGGCGTGCCCTTCAGCGTCCCGCTCTGTGTATCGAGCGTGCCTTTGCCTTCCTTGAAACTGCCTTTCCAAACGGCGTTGGCGGTGCGGTCCATCAATTCCTCCTTGATTGTCGTGATTGAGCCCGTGATCGGCATCCAGTCGACTATAGCGCGCGCCGGAGCGAAGGCCACCCACGCTTTCGTATCGGCGGCAGCGTGACACATCATGTCGAGCGAAAAAAAATTCGAAAAAAATACGCGTGCAAAAATGTCGACTTCCATCTGTCCCGGCCGTCCTGCGGGCGGCCATGGACTTGGTGGCCGGATGGAGGACCACATGAACAACCTGTTTTCTGCTCACTGCACAAGCACCGGCTACAGGGCCGGTGAACAACAAGCCGACTGGTCGCGCCTGCAGCCTTCCGGCTTCGGCCGATTGCTTGCGGCGATTGCCATTATCGGGATTGCGGTATCTCTTCTCGACTATGCTGCGGCCGGTCTCGATTCTGCGGCAGGCAAGGGCTCCGCGGAGATTTCCGTAGCCTCGTCTTCGGCTTCAAGCCAGGAATGGAGATAAAAATGAAGTATGTTTGCCTGGTTTATGGTGAAGAAAAAGATCTCTACGCAATGACGCCCGAGAGGCTGGCCAAGCTCGACGCCGATTCGATGGCCCATGACCGGTCATTGGACCAACGCGGGATGCTGATCATCGCGCAGGCGCTGCAATCGGTGAAAACGTCGAAAACCGTTCGCAGGCGCAAGGGCAAGCGGCTGGTCACCGACGGCCCCTTCGCCGAAACCAAGGAGCAGTTGCTCGGTTTCGTCATGATCGAGGCCGAGAGCCTCGACGAGGCGCTGGAGATCGCGGGCGAGATTCCGCTGGCCGAAATCGGCACGATCGAGGTGCGGGCGATCTATAAGGTGCCCGGGTCATAGAGATGTCTCGATAAGTTCCTCCGCGGAGCGGCGGGGACCAACGACTGGCATGGGCTTTCGTTTTCTTCGTCGGACGCAACTTTTGCGTGTTGAAGCGAAGCAATACTTCTCCTATCGTCGCCGAGATCGGGGGATTTCGGGGCATGCATATATTGATTGCAGCAATCGGCCTGCTCGGAGCAGCGGGCTTCTGGTGGTACCGGCTGAAGATCATGAACGACGCGGCGCGTGAGGTTGCCGACGTCGTTGGCCGCGTGCAGGGCAATGTGCGCCGCAAGAAGCTGCGCAAGCAGGCGGCACTCTCGCCGCTGACGGCGATCGACGATCCGGTCGTGGCGGCCGCGACGCTGATCACCGCCATCGTTTCCGAGAACGGTCCTATCCTGCCGCAACGCGAAGCCGCCATTCAATCGGTCATTTCGGAGATTGCCGATAAAAAGCAGACCGATGAGGCGGTGATCTACGCCAAATGGGCGGCTTCGCAAATCGACGACGCCACGGTCGTCATCGACAAGCTGGCGCCGTTCCTGCGCGAACGCCTCGACGCGGCTGAAAGGAACGATCTGCTGCAGATGGTCGGCCGTGTGGCGGAGGCGGGTGGGCAAAGCCTGCAGATTTCCGACCAGCGAATGCTCAGGCTGCGCCAGAAGCTGGGCTTCGAGGTCAACTGACCGAACGGCCAGTGACGCGCACTTGCCAAGCCTAAATCGCCTCGCCCTTCAACAGTTTCGGCGTGTCGCCGGACAGACCCGACGCGTGGCGGATGAAGAACCCCTTCAGCCGCGGCATGCGTTCGACAAGGCCGAGGCCGATGTCGCGCAAAGTGCGCAGCGGGCCGAAATCGTTGGAAAACATCCGGTTCAGCACATCGGTGGTGATGCCCATCTGCACCGTGTCGAAACGCCGCCATTGCTGGTAGCGCTCGAGCACGTCGAGCGCGCCGATGTCCTGGCCGAGCCGGTCGCCCTCGACCACCACTTCGGCCAGCGCCGCCACGTCCTTGAAGCCGAGATTGAGACCCTGGCCGGCGATCGGGTGGATGCCGTGGGCGGCGTCGCCGGCCAAGGCGATGCGCGGCGCGACGAAGGCGCGCGCAATGGTCAGCCCGAGAGGCCAGGCGCGGGGCTTGTCGGCGATATGGATTTCGCCGAGTTTGAGGCCAAAGCGCTGCTCGAGCTCATATTCCAGGACCAGCGTGTCGCCACTGACCAGTTTCTCGGCATCCTGCGACCGTTCGACCCAGACGATCGATGAGCGGTTGGTGCCGTCCTTGCCCGGCTTGAGCGGCAGCGTGGCAAACGGGCCCGCGGGAAGGAAATGCTCTTCGGCGCGGCCGTTGTGCGGCCGCTCGTGCGCCACCGTGCAGACGATGCCGGACTGGCCATACTCCCATTTCACCGTCTTGATGCCGGCCATGTCGCGCAGCTTCGAATTGACGCCGTCGGCGGCAACCAGCAGCCGCGCCTTCAGCGTCGCGCCGTCGGCAAGATGCACCGTTATGCCGGCGCCGTTGATGTCGAAGGCGCTGACGGCGACGCCTTCGATGATGCCGATGCCGAGTTGTTCGGCGCGCCGGCGCAAGGCGCCGTTCAAATCCTTGTTGGCGACCATATGCGCAAAGGGTTCGCCGGGCGCGACCTCGCCGTCGAAGGTGAGGAACACCGGGCGGACCGGATCGGATGTGCGCGAATCGGTGACAATCATTTCGGTGATTGCCTGCGCCTCCGGCGCGATCTCGTTCCAGACGCCGAGCTGGTCGAGCATGCGGCACGCGGCGGCGGCAATCGCCGAGGCGCGGCCGTCCTTCTGCCAGACGCCGGCCGGCGCGGCATCGACGACGGCGACGGCGAGGCTCGGCCGCGCCTGCTTCAGCGACACGGCGGCGGCCAAGCCGATATAACCGGCGCCGGCGACCAGAACGTCGAGCGAATTCTTGCTGTCGACCATGGGCAATTCCTTTCGCAGCCTGACTGTCGCCGGGCATTCCGCCCTTGACTGCCCGCTGTTCCTGTCGGAAACCGCCATGGTAATTTTGCGGCGAGGTCAAGATGACGGCAGCCATGGACGAGCTTCTCGGCATTCTCGACCTCGAGCAGCTGGAACACAACCTATATCGTGGTCGCAGCCCCAAGCTCGATTGGCAGCGCATCTTCGGCGGCCAGACCATCGCCCAGGCGCTGGTCGCCGCGCAGCGAACGATCGAGCCCGAGCGCCACGTGCATTCGCTGCATGGCTATTTCATGCGGCCGGGCGACACCAAGGTGCCTATCATTTACGAGGTCGACCGCATCCGTGACGGCGGCTCCTTCACCACGCGCCGCGTCGTGGCGATCCAGCACGGCCAGGCGATCTTTTCGCTGGAAGCCTCGTTCCAGCAGGATGAGGTCGGCCTGGAACATCAGGTGCCGATGCCGCAGGACGTGCCGGCGCCCGACACGTTGCTGTCGCAGCGCGAATTGCTGGGCAAGTTCGGCGAAGCCGTGCCCGACGGCATCAAGCGCTATTGGGAGCGCGACCGGCCGATCGAGATGAAGCCGGTGATGCTGAAGCATTATACCAGCCGGGAAAAGCTCGAGCCGAAGCAGAACATCTGGATCCGCACCACCGGCCCGGTGCCAGCCGACCGCGCCACGCAGGCGGCCGTGCTCGCTTACCTCTCGGATATGACGCTGCTCGACACCTCGACCTTTGCCCATGGCCGCGCCATTTTCGATCGTGATATCCAGGCAGCCAGCCTCGACCACGCCATGTGGTTCCACCGCAGCCATCCGCTCGACGACTGGATGCTGTACACGCAAGACAGCCCGTCGACGCAAGGATCGCGTGGTTTTACCCGCGGCTCGCTGTTTGCCCGCGACGGCACCTTGATCGCCTCGGTTGCCCAAGAAGGACTCATCCGGCTGAAGCGGCCGCCTGCGGAGTAGGCATTTTTCGAAATTTGCCTATTTTTTAAGCATATGCACTGCCGCGCCTGTGAACAGGCAGCTGCCAGACCTTCTCGATTTCGTTGTTTAACAACAGCTTAACACCCTGCTTCGGCAATTGGCACGGAGCTTGAATCCTAGCGGGCACTCTCCGGCTCTCATGGGGATCGGCGAAGTCGTGCAAACGCGGGGACCCGCAACAGCAAAGGGTGAAACCTTATGAAGATCGTGATGGCAATCATAAAGCCGTTCAAGCTCGACGAGGTGCGCGAGGCGCTCACCGCAGTCGGCATCCAGGGCCTGACCGTCACCGAAGTAAAAGGCTACGGACGTCAGAAGGGGCACACGGAAATCTATCGCGGGGCGGAATACGCGGTCAGCTTCCTGCCGAAAATCAAGATCGAAGTCGCGGTCGCTGTCGACATAGTCGACAAGGCCGTCGAAGCCATCACTGCGGCGGCCAAGACCGGCCAGATCGGCGACGGCAAGATCTTCGTTTTCGGCATCGACCAGGCGGTGCGCATTCGCACCGGCGAAACAGACACCGACGCGCTTTGAGCTGCGGATACGTATTCCAATGGAGAGTTCAATGAATATTCCTTCCACCTTGAAGATAACGGGACGCGCGGCCGTTTTAGGTTCGCTCGCTCTCGCTGCACTGGGCACGGTTGCTGCGTTCGCGCAGGAAGCGGCACCGGCGGCACCGGCTGCCCCTGCGCCCGCGCTCGACACCGGCAACACAGCCTGGATGTTGACCTCGACGGCGCTGGTGCTGATGATGACCATACCGGGCCTGGCGCTGTTTTATGGCGGCATGGTGCGCAAAAAGAACGTGCTCGCCACCATCATGCAGAGCTTTGCCATCACCTGCCTGGTGACGGTGCTGTGGTTCATGTTCGGCTACTCGCTGGCCTTCTCGGATGGCGGCGGCATGAATGCCTATCTCGGCGGCTTCTCGAAGTTCTTCCACAACGGCATCACCACCTCCTCGCTGTGGCTGCCGGGCGTGGCGAACATTCCTGAGTTCGTCTTCTCGATGTTCCAGATGACCTTCGCCATCATCACGCCGGCGCTGATTGCCGGCGCCTTCGCCGAACGCATGAAGTTCTCGGCGCTGCTCATCTTCATGGGCGCGTGGCTGCTGGTGGTCTACGCCCCGATCGCGCACTGGGTGTGGGGCGGCGGCTTCCTCGGCACAGCCGGCGTTCTCGATTTCGCCGGCGGCACCGTCGTTCACATCAATGCCGGTGTTGCCGGCCTGGTCTGCGCGCTGGTTCTCGGCAAACGTGAAGGCTACGGCACCACCAACATGGCGCCGCACAACCTCGTCTACTCCGTCATCGGCGCTTCGCTGCTGTGGGTCGGCTGGTTCGGCTTCAACGCCGGCTCGGAACTGGCCGCCGACGGCCTTGCCGGTGCCGCAATGCTGAACACCCAGGTTGCCGCTGCTGCTGCGGCGCTCGCCTGGATGTTCGCCGAATGGATCGTCGCCAAGAAGCCGAGCGTTCTCGGCATCATCTCGGGCGCCGTCGCTGGCCTGGTCGCGGTGACGCCGGCTTCCGGCTTCGTCAATCCGACCGGCGCCTTCATCGTCGGCATCGTCGCCGGCGTGCTCTGCTACGTCTCGGCCGTCAAGCTCAAGCACGCGTTCGGCTATGACGACTCGCTCGATGCATTCGGCGTGCACGGCATCGGCGGCATCATCGGTGCATTGCTGACCGGCGTGCTCGCCGATCCGGCGATCAACAGCCTCGGCTCGGGCGCCTCTGTCGGCAAGCAGCTCTACGGTATCGTCTTCACCATCCTGTGGACGGCGATCGCGAGCTTCGTGATCCTCTACATCGTCAAGGCGCTGGTCGGCCTGCGTCCTTCCACCCCGGAAGAGGTCGAAGGCCTCGACATCAGCCAGCACGGCGAAGTGGTGCCGTAAAAAGGTATTGGCTGGTACCGGCGTTTTGCCGGTGCCGGGAAGATCCCGTCGTGATGCTCCCGAAAGGGCTCACGCCTTGAGGCCCGGAAGATTTCCGGGCCTCTTTTTTGCGCGCGGATGGCCGTGATGGCTCGATCACGGTCGCTTGATCAAGGTGCTCGATCCGCCGGCGACGTGAAACAGCGGCCGCAGCGGCTCCGAACTGTGGTGGCGGTCGCCCGTTCCGGTGACGCAGAATGCCCATGGTTAATGCGCCCTTAACCTTCCCGCCGCTAGTCTGACAGCCGAATCTGCCGTGTTGCGCGTCCGCGCCCGGCCGGGCAACGACAGACGAGGAAGAGCATGCGTTCAGGGGCTTCAGCACCGCTTGCGCTGGCCGATACGGAGCACGGCATCCGGTCGTTCGCGAGGCGCCAGGTCGGGCGGCTGGTCGGTGCCGGGCTGTTTGCTCTGGTTGGTTTCGGCGTCGCCGCCCTTGCAACCTGGAACGTCGCCGATCCGAGCTTTTCGCATGCCACCGACAATATCGTCACCAATGCAATGGGTTATGCCGGCGCCGTCTTTTCCGACATTGCCATGCAGTTCTTCGGACTTGCCGCCGTTGCGGCGCTGGTGCCGGCGGTGATCTGGGGATTTCTGCTGTTTACCGCGCGCGGCGTCGACCGGCTGCCGAAACGGGCGCTGGCCTGGTTCGGGTTTTCGCTGCTTGGCGCGGCAATTGCCGGCTGCGTGGTGCCGCCCAAGACCTGGCCGCTGCCGACCGGCCTCGGCGGCGTCTTCGGCGACATGGTGCTCAATATCCCGGGCCTGGTCATCGGCGGCTATCCGACCGGCCTCGTCGCCAGCGTGCTCGCCGTGCTCCTGGCAGCGCCGGCGCTGTGGGTATTCTTGTATGGCTCGGCGCTGATTTCGCGCAAGAACGGCTTTGCCGTCCTCGAACAGCCTGCAGTGCCCGATCCGCAGGAGGACCTGCTTTTCGACAATGAAGAGGACGAGGGCGACGAAGGTATATTGGCGCTTGGCGCCATCACCCACTGGTGGCTGTCGCTGCGGGCCTATCTGCGCCGCCGCGCCGCGCGCCGGCGCGAGCGCGACGATTTCGAGCCGGAGATGGAACCGCGCCCCAGCGCCTGGCGGCGGGCGGCCGAACGGGTCGAATCGGCCGAGTTCGCCGAGGCGCGGATGAGCCCGGGCGGGCGCGCCCGCGTCGAGCCGGAATTCTTCGCCGCCATGGTCAACGACCGCAGTGCCTCGATCGACCCTGACGATGCCGACGTCTTCGATAACGACAATGACGACGACATGGATTTCGCGCCCGAGCCGGCCGGCCAGCGCCGCGCCGCGCCGACGGCCAAGGTGCAGAACTTCCGTTCCGACGCGGCGACACGCGTCGAGGCGCCGGCGCCGCGGCCGGCCCCCGGCGCCCGCGTCCAGCGCGAGGCGCAGACTTCGCTGATCGGCTCGGAAAAATTCGAGATGCCGTCGCTGCACTTCCTGTCGGAACCAAAGAACGTGGTGCGCGACGCCAGCCTGTCCAAGGACGCGCTGGAGCAGAACGCCCGCCTGCTCGAGGGCGTGCTGGAGGATTTCGGCGTCAAGGGCGAAATCATCCATGTGCGTCCGGGTCCGGTCGTCACGCTCTACGAGCTGGAACCGGCGCCCGGCATCAAATCGTCGCGGGTCATCGGCCTGTCCGACGACATCGCCCGCTCGATGAGCGCCATCGCCTGCCGTGTCGCCGTGGTGCCCGGCCGCAACGCGATCGGCATCGAATTGCCGAACGCCAGGCGCGAGACGGTCTATTTGCGCGAGATCATGGCCAGCCGCGATTTCGAAACCACCAAGGCCAAGCTGGCGCTGGCGCTGGGCAAGACCATCAATGGCGAGGCGGTGATCGTCGACATCGCCAAAATGCCGCACGTGCTGGTCGCCGGCACCACCGGCTCGGGCAAGTCCGTCGCCATCAACACCATGATCCTGTCGCTGCTCTACCGGCTGACGCCGCAGGACTGCCGGCTGATCATGATCGATCCAAAGATGCTGGAGCTCTCGGTCTATGACGGCATTCCGCATCTTCTGACGCCGGTCGTCACCGATCCGAAGAAGGCGGTGGTGGCGCTAAAATGGACCGTGCGGGAGATGGAGGACCGCTACCGCAAGATGTCCAAGGTCGGCGTCCGCAACATCGACGGCTTCAACGCGCGCGTGCAGCAGGCCGAGAAAAAGGGCGAAAGGATCTCGCGCACCGTGCAGACCGGCTTCGACCGCCAAACCGGCGAGGCGATCTACGAGACGGAGAACCTCGACCTCGAGCCGATGCCCTACATCGTCGTCATCATCGACGAGATGGCCGATTTGATGATGGTCGCCGGCAAGGACATCGAAGGCGCGGTGCAGCGCCTGGCGCAGATGGCGCGCGCCGCCGGCATCCATGTCATCATGGCGACGCAGCGGCCGTCGGTCGACGTCATCACCGGCACCATCAAGGCGAATTTCCCGACCCGCATCTCCTTCCAGGTGACATCGAAGATCGACAGCCGCACCATCCTGGGCGAGCAGGGCGCCGAACAGCTGCTCGGCATGGGCGACATGCTCTACATGGCCGGCGGCGGCCGCATCCAGCGCGTGCACGGTCCCTTCGTCTCCGACGACGAGGTGGAGAAAATTGTCGCGCATCTGAAGCTGCAGGGCGTGCCGGAATATCTCGACGCCATCACCGAGGACGACGACAAGGATGACGACGAGCCGACGGGCAAAGGCAGTGGCGGCGGCGACGGCGGCAATTTCGAGGATTCCGACGATCCCTACGACCAGGCGGTCGCGGTGGTGCTGCGCGACGGCAAGGCCTCGACCAGCTACATCCAGCGCCGGCTCGGCATCGGCTACAACCGCGCCGCCTCGATCATCGAGAAGATGGAGAAGGAAGGCATTGTCGGCCCGGCCAACCATGCCGGAAAACGCGAAATCCTGGTGCCGACGGAGGACGACAAGTTCTAGAGCGCGTCCGCGCCGGCAACTTTGAACCTTTTGGCGCGTTGCAGCGGACGGGCGCCGTGCGGCCCGCCAAACTTAAGCCCAACTGGGGGGCCAGACCAATATAACGAGCAAGCAATCAGATGATGGTGACCGGCATGAAAAACGCAACTCTCGCCCCAAGCAGGGATTTCGCCCCAACCCGCCGGCAGGTGCTCGGCCTCGGCCTGGTCCTGGCCGGTGCGGCGGCCGCCAACCTCGTGCCCGGCTTCCAGTTGCTGGCGTCGGCGCAAGCAGCGGTTCCGGCGACGGCGCAGAAGATCGCCGATCATTTCTCCTCGGTCAAATCGATGAGCGGCGAGTTCGTGCAGTTCGGACCCAAGGGCGAGCAGACCGGCGGCAAGTTCTTTCTGGAACGGCCGGGCAAGATCCGCTTCAATTACGACGGCGCCTCGAATTTCAGGGTGATTTCCGACGGCAAGTCGGTGGTCATCCTCAACAAGAAGCTGCGGACCTCCGACCTCTATCCGCTGTCGAAGACGCCGCTGAAGCTGCTGCTCGACGACAAGATCGATCTGTCGGGCGGGCGCGTCAGAAGCGTCAAGGAAGAGGACGATCTCACCACCATCCAGCTTGCCGACAAATCGGTGTTCGGCAATTCGAAGATCACCATGATGTTCGATCCGAAATCTTATGAATTGCGGCAGTGGACCATCACCGATGCGCAAGGCAAGGACACGACGGTGATGATCTTCAACACCAAGGAGGGCGTCAGCTTCGCCCCCGACACCTTCGCCATCGACTATACGGCGAACCGCGAGCTGAACACCAAGACGCGGTAACTTGCTACTGCTGCTGGATGGCTTTTCCGCGTTGGTGCGGGCGGCTTGTTTTTGCGGTGCGCGGCTGGCAGTAGTTTCCGCGATTGACTTCCGTCGGAGCCATCCGGCGGATCTTGCGTTGTCCGGAACCCCACATGCCGTTTTCCGTCGCTACCTGGAACATCAACTCCGTCCGGCTGCGCATGCCGATCGTCGAGCGCCTGCTGGTCGAGCAGGCACCGGACGTGCTCTGCCTGCAGGAAACCAAGGTTCCGGACGAATTGTTTCCGGAGAAGGCGTTCCGCAAGCTCGGCTACGAGCACATCGCCTTCCACGGCCAGAAGGGCTATCACGGCGTTGCGACCATAGCGCGCCGTCCGATCGAGGTGGTCGAAAAGCGCCGCTTCTGCGAGATCGACGACAGCCGGCATCTGTCGGTCACCGTCAAGGCCGGCGGCAAAACGATCCTGCTGCACAATTTCTACGTTCCGGCCGGCGGCGACGAGCCCGACCCGGCCGTCAACCGCAAGTTCAAGCACAAGCTCGATTTCGTTGCCGAGATGAACGCCGTCCGCGCCGAGCATGACGAGCACTCCGGCTCGATCCTGGTCGGCGACCTCAACATCGCGCCGCTCGAGCACGATGTCTGGTCGCACAAGCAGCTCCTCAATGTCGTCAGCCATACGCCGGTCGAGACGGAAAACTTCGAGGCAATGCGGCTCGCCGGCGACTGGATCGACCTGATGCGGCTCAATGTGCCTTACGAGGAGAAACTCTACACCTGGTGGAGCTATCGCGCCCAGGATTGGCAGGCCTCAAATCGCGGCCGCCGCCTCGACCATGTCTGGTCGTCGCCAAACCTGGTGCCGCATTTTGCCGGCTATGAAATCCTGCGGCCGGCGCGCGGCTGGGAACGGCCCTCGGACCATGTGCCGGTGATCGGGCGTTTCAACCTGGATTAGCTTTGTCTCGCCTTAACAACTCAGCGAAACCTGAAGCTATCCGCGATGTAGTCGGGACGGGCGTTCAGCGTGGCGAAAACGTCCTCCAGGTCAGGCGCCCCCGCCAATATGCCCGACAGGACCAGCGTCGTCGCGACGCCGACGCCGTTGCCGCCGGCGATGTCGTGCTCGACGCTGTCGCCGACGCAGACCACGCTGTCGCGCTCCGGGTGGCCCGCCAGTGCCAGCGCTGCCTCGAATATCTGCGGATTGGGCTTGCCAATGCGCGCCACGCTGCCGCCGAGGCTCTCATAGAGATCGGCGAGCCGGCCGGCGCCGAAGCGAGGGCCGACGGCAGTCAGCATGATCTTGTCGGGATTGGTGCAGAAGCATGGCACCCGCCGCGCCGCCGCCGGACCAAGAAGCCGGCGATAATGGTCGAGGTCGTAGCGATCGCCCTCGCTGGCGGAAATCAGCACCAGTTCGGCATCGTTGCCGTCCTTGGCCAGGACGAAGGGCAGGCCGTCGACAGCCGAACGGTCATTGTCGCGGCGGATCAGCAGGCATTTTGTCTGCGGGCGCAGGGCTCCGGATGCTGCCATTTGGTGGAAGGAGCGCCACGCCACCTCGCCGGAGGAGACAAAGTGATCCCAGCTTCCCGGTTCGAAGCCGAGCTTCAGCAGGCGGCGCTCATTGGGTTGCGCCCGCTTGCCGGAATTCGAGATCAGTACGATGGTCTTGCCGGCGCGCTTGAGTGCCGACAACGCTTCGACAGCACCTGGATAGGCGCTGGTGCCGTCGTGCAGCACACCAAATTGGTCGAGCAGGAACACCTGATAGCGGTCGGTCAGCGCGGCGATGCCGTCGAGGTGTTGAATTGCCTTGGCCGTCATAAAAGCCCCGCTGCGCTTGCGCCCATCAGCGCCAGCCGCGCCGTGCCGGCAGCGGCCTCCTCCGAAAGAGCCGGCACGAGAGCGACGCCAAGCTTGCGCTGCCGGATCGCTGTCCAGGCCGGATTGGCCGCACCGCCGCCGACGCTCCTGACCGATGTCAGCCGGGGGGCGCCGAGTTCGGCAAGCCGGCGATAGCCGAGCGCTTCGATCGCCGCAATACCCTCGAACATCGCTTTCAGATAGTCGGCGTCGTCCGCGGGCCGCGGCTCGAGGCGTGGCGGCAGCGCCGGATCGGCTATGGGGAAGCGTTCGCCCGGCGCCGGCAGCGGGTAATAATCGAGGCCGGTCTTCGTCGCCGGGTCGATTTTTTTGCTGAGTTCGACAATGCGGGCGACGGGGAAATGCTGGGCCAGCACCTTGCCGCCGGAGTTCGAGGCGCCGCCCGCCAGGTAGGTGTCACCCAGCCGATGGCTGTAGATGCCGAATTGCGGCGCCGAGATCGGCCGGTCGGAGAGGATCTTGATGGTCAGCGACGAGCCGAGCGCGGTAACGCCGTCGCCCGCGGCACTCGCACCGGTCGCCAGGAATGAGGCGCAGCCATCCGTCGTGCCGGCAACGATAACCACGTCGCGCGGCAGGCCGAACATTTTCGCAGCGCTGGCGGTGAGCGTGTCCGTGACATCGCCCGGCCGCACGACGCGGGGCAGGAATTCCATGCGCACGCCGGTCGCCGCGATCCAGTCCGGCCAGTGCCGGGCCCCGACGTCGTAGCCGGTCTTCAGGGCGTTGTTCTCGTCGCTGACATCGAAGCGGCCGGAAAACTGTCCGGCGATCCAGTCTGCCTGGTGCAGCACAGTGGCGACGCCGGGCAGGTGCTGGAAAGACAGCGCCTTGGCGAGACCGGAGGTCGCCCCAAGTGCAGCGCTCGTTGCCGGTGCCGCGCCGGCTATTTCAGTCAGGATAGTGTCGTCAGCGACCTTGTCGTTGTACATCAGCGGTTCGGCCAGCGGCCGCCCGGCGCCGTCGACCGGCAGCAGCGTGCCCGACGTACCGTCGACGGCGATCGAGCGCACTGCCGCGCGATCGATACATTTGAGCAGTTCCGCCAACGTCGCGCCGACCGCCTCCCACCATATGGCTGGGTCGCGGCCGTTCGGCCCAAATCGCTCGAGGGCAATAGCGGAATGCGCGGCAATTGAAAAGTCCGGACGCATGGCGACGGCGCGCGCGCCGGATGTGCCGATGTCGATGCCGATGGCAAGCGGACCAGACGAACGCGGCATGTCAGCTGCCTCCGGCATTGAGTTTCTGGCGATATTTTTCGGCGTCCCAGTTGATCAGCTCGTTATTCTCCGCCGCTGTCAGATAATTCAGCTTCGCCGCGACATTGATCCGCGCTGTCACGTCGGAAAGGCAGCGCTGCATGGCGTCGGCACCGGCGCCGGCGTCGCCGCGCATCAACACGCCGAGTCCAGGAAACAGGATCGCCACGGGTGCGGCGCCGCAGCGCTCGATGACGCGCTTCACACCCTCGTCCGGTCTCGCCAGGACCGAGCCTTCGCCGAGAAAGATGACGTGGTCGGGGTAGAGGCTGCCAGCCGAAGCCATGCGGCAGCTTTCGGGGTCGATCGCCACCGCATGCGCCTCAACGTCCGCCGGCAATCTGTAGTCGCTGTCGCCGGCGCGCGCCGTCAATGCCGCGATGTCCGGTTCCGCCACCTGGCGCGGCGGCCGCGCCAACAGTCGTGTCACGCGCCGCAGCAGCATGTCGGCCGCGGCGACGGTCTCGGCTGCAACGACCAGGCCGTGATTGCCGAGGATCAGGATATCCACGCCTGGCCGAAGGCGCTCGGCGATACCCTGCGCGAGCGGCAGTCCCGGCCGGCGATAGGGAATATACGCCCATTGATGGCCGTCGAGCCGCCTGGCGGCCTCGGCCTCGCAGTCGGCCTGCACGGCCAGCGAAATGGTCTCGACGCAGTGAACATGCAGAACGATGCGCTGCGGCATCAGCGCATGCACGGTGGTCTCGATCGACGGGCGCAAGCCGCGCGCGTTGAGGGCGTCGACAGTGAAGGCCTGCGGCTGTTCGGCGGCCGGGTCGCGCCGTTCGATGGCGTCGAGCAATGGCGGGATGCCGACCGGCACCATGATGTCGGCGATGAGCGCGTCCTTCAGCCAGGTGCCGGAGGCCTTGATCCAGAGGGTGTCGCCGGCTTTCAGCGAGGTGTTGCCGCCGGCGGCCTGGGTCAGATGCGGGTCGCTGCCGATGGCGGCCGAAAGCGACTGCAGCGCTGCCAGTTCCTGCGCATCCGCACTGATCGTCATCGAAATTCCTCCACAAACCGGCCGCGTGGCCACGGCTTTGGACGTCCCGGTGCCGGGACGAAGACCGACGCTGGTATCGCAGATGCGAGTAAGTTACGTCAACAGTGATGTTATCGCGTCAGATCAGGCTTGCAATCCGAGGCGTGTTGAGTAAGTTGCACCAATTGCCGTGCAAAATGGCAATGCCCTGCAAAATGCTTGGGAGGCAAGCGCATTGGGAGGTAAGGGTTGAGCGACTCCGGCCGCCAGCGCCAGATTGTCGAGCTTTTGCGGGACCGGCCTTTCGCATCGGTGCGCGAGCTGCAGGAGCGGCTTGGCGTGTCGGCGGCGACAGTGCGGCGCGACATCGACAAGATCGACGAGGCCGGCGAAGCGCGCAAGGTCTATGGCGGCATCTCGGCGCTCGATGGCGCTTCGCAAGCCGGCGTCGCCTATGCCAGGCCCTATGACGAGAACCGCGACCTCGCCGTCGAGGCCAAGCGGCAGATCGCCGCTCTCGCCGCCACCATGGTGCGCGACGGCGACGCGGTCATCGTGCATGGCGGTTCGACCTGCTTCCATCTCGGCGTCAAGCTCGCGGACCGCAACATCCGGCTCTACACCAACTCGATGCCGCTCGCGGCCTATCTCAGCGACCACGGCCATTGCAGCCTCACCGTCGCCGGCGGCGAACTGCACCGCGAGCCGGGCATCATCCATTCGCTGACGCAGACGGTGCCGTTCTACGCCTCGAAGTTCTTTCTCGGCGCGCAAGGCATCGGCCAGGAAGGCCTTCTGGAATCGCACCCGCTGCTGGTCCGCTCGATCGTCGAGCTCAGCCTCTGCGCCGACCAGATCGTCGTGCTGGCCGACAGCCGAAAACTGTCGATCCACGCGCGCAATGTGGCACTGCCGCTGTCGCGGATCGGCACGCTGGTCACCGATGACGGCCTGTCCGAGACAGATGCCCGCACGCTCGAAGATGCCGGCGTCATGGTGCGGATCGCGGCTTCCTCGGGAGGCGCCCAGTGAACATCGCCGTCCTCGATTTCGGCAAGACCAATTCGAAGCTGTTCGTCTTCGGCCAGGACGGACAGATCCTCGACGAGCGCCGCACCCAGCCGAGCTGGATCCGCAAAGGCGGCTTCAGCGTGCTCGACGAGCCAGCGCTGCACGACTGGGCGGCTCGCGCCGTTGATGATGCAGTCGACACGCATGGCGTGGAAGGGCTGATGGTATCCGGCCATGGCTGCACCTTCGCGTTGGTCGACGAAGCCGCGCTGACGCATCCGATCCTCGATTACGAGCAGGAACCGCCAGCTGAAATCGCCGCGCAGATCGACCGCCGCATTCCGGATTTTGCCGAGACCTTTTCGCCGCGCCTGCCGCTTGGCTTCAACTACGGCCGCCACATGTTGTGGCTGAAGGAGGTGGAGCCCGGTGCCTTCGCCACAGCGAAATCGATCCTCGGCTACCCCCAATATTGGAGCTGGCGGTTTGGCGGCCGGCCGGTATCGGAAGTGTCGTATCTTGGCTGCCACTCGCATTTATGGGCGCCGCGCAAACGCGATTTCAGCTCGCTGGTCGATGCCGAGGGCTGGCGCCGCCAGATGCCCGCCTTCGAGCGTGCAGGCGCGGTGATCGGCGAGCAGCGCTTCGGCCAGGCCGCGAAGCCAGTCGCCATCCATAATGGCGTCCACGACAGCAATGCCGCGCTCCATGCCTACCGCCGGCAGCAGCTCGGGGCGGTGACCGTGGTCTCGACCGGCACCTGGGTGGTCGTGCTCAATCCGGACTGCCCGCTCGACGCACTCGACGGCGAGCGCGACATGCTGGTCAATGTCGATGTCGATGGCGGCCCAGTGCCAACCGTCCGCTTCATGGGCGGGCGCGAATTCGCCACGATCAGCGCCGGCTGGCAGGGCGCAATCGCGCCGTCATCGATACAACGGGTGATCGACGCCGGCATTATGGCGCTGCCGAGCTTCGCGCCCGGCGGCCCGATGCCGCACCGCCGCGGCGAACTGGTCGGGCGTACGCCCAATGCCGAGGAACGCGCGGCCATGGCGCTGCTCTATGTCGCGCTGATGGTCGATCTGTGCCTCGAGCTGATCCATTCGGACAACACAGTGATCGTCGACGGCGGCCTGAACAATGGCGGGCTGCTTGCCGCGTTGCTGGCGCAGTTGCGGCCCGGGCAGGCTTTCCTGCAGGGAGCAACGCTGGAGGGCAGCGCCACCGGTGCTGCCGCACTTGCCTTCGAAAGCGTCGGGCGCGAGTTTGCCACTGAAGCGCCGGAGGCGGTGCATGCGGCAAGTTTCAGCGGCCTTGCCGGCTATCGCAACGACTGGCGCGGCCTTGCCGCCGACCGGGCTGTGGCCAGCGCAGCCGCAGGAGGTGCGCGATGAGCGCCGCCGCCCGGATCGAGACGGTGCGCCAGCCGGTGCTGGAGATGCGCCACATCTCCAAGACGTTCGGTGCGATCCGCGCCTTGCACGATGTGTCGCTGACCGTTCACGCCGGCGAGCTGCACGCGCTGATGGGCGAAAACGGTGCCGGCAAGTCGACGCTGATGAAGGTGCTGTCCGGCGCCTACCGGCCGGACCCCGGCGGCGAAATCCTGATCGACGGCGTGCCGGCCGCGACTGGCGACCCGATCAAGGCGCGCGCCGCCGGCATTGCGGTCATCTATCAGGAGCTGTCGCTGGCGCCTAATCTGTCGGTAGCGCAGAACATTTTTCTCGGCAACGAGCCGCGACGGTTCGGCGTTGTCGACCGCGAGCAGTGCAATCGGCGCGCCAGCGAGATCATCGCGCGGCTCGGCGTGACCTTCTCGGCGCGCAGTCCGGTCGCAAGCCTGTCGCTTGGCGAGCGACAGCTGGTGGAAATCGCCCGCGCACTGTCGACCAATGCGCGCATCATCGTCATGGACGAGCCGACCACGTCGCTGACCTCGCGTGAGACCGACCGGCTGTTCGAGGTGATCGCGACGCTGAAGTCGCAAGGCATCGCCATCATCTACATCAGCCACCGCATGGAAGAGGTCTACCAGCTCGCCGACCGCGTCAGCGTGCTACGCGACAGCGGCTATGTCGGCACGCTCGACCGCGCCGACCTGAACGCCTCGCGCCTGGTATCGATGATGGTCGGGCGCGATCTGTCGACGTTCTACAAGAAGGATCACCGTCCGCCGGACAGCAAGCGCGCCATCGCGCTGTCGGTGCGCGGCATGTCGGACGGCAATCTCATAAAGAATTGTTCCTTCGACCTCCACAAGGGCGAGGTACTGGCACTGGCCGGCCTGGTCGGCTCGGGCCGGACCGAACTGGCACGGCTGATCTTCGGCGCCGACAGGCACACATCAGGCACGCTGGAGCTCGGCGGCAAACCGATATCCATCGGTTCGCCGAGCGAGGCGCTCGATGCCGGCATCGCCTATCTGACCGAGGACCGCAAGCAACTTGGCCTGTTTCTCGACATGTCGATCTCCGACAATATCAGCATGGGCGTGCTGGCAAAGGACGCGAAGGCCGGCGGTTTGCGCGACTTCACGGCTGCCGAAAAGCGCGCCGCCAAGGCGGTGTCAGACCTCTCCATCCGCACCAGCTCGGTGCAGGCCAATGCCGGCTCGCTGTCGGGCGGCAACCAGCAGAAGGTGCTGCTCGCCCGCCTGCTGGAAACCGAGCCGCAGGTCGTCATCCTCGATGAGCCGACCCGCGGCGTCGATGTCGGGGCGAAGTCGGAAATCTATCGGCTGATCGACAACCTGGCCAAGAAAGGCATCGCCATCCTGATGATCTCCAGCGAACTGCCGGAGGTGATCGGCATCGCCGACCGCGTGCTGGTGATGCGCGACGGCACCATTGCCGGCGAGGTGACGGCGTCGGAGGGCGAGCCGCTGCGGCAGGAAGCGATCATGGAACTTGCAACGGGAGCGGCTCAGCGATGACCGACAAGGTGGCCGACACGATGAAAGCGGACGACCGGGCGGTCGGCAGGAGCACGAGGTGGCGTACCGCCATCGCCGCACTCGGCATGCTGCCGATCCTGATCCTGCTGGCGGTCGGCTTCCAGTTCATCAATCCGCGCTTTTTCACCCAGACCAATCTGCTGATCGTCATGCAGCAATCGTCGATCAACATCGTGCTGGCCGCCGGCATGACCTTCGTCATCCTGACCGGCGGCATCGACCTGTCCGTCGGCTCGATCCTTGCCGCCTCGGCGATGGTGGCGGTGATGGTGTCGCTGGTGCCCGATTGGGGACTGCTGGGCGTGCCCGCGGCCATTCTCGTCGGGCTCGGTTTCGGCGTCATCAACGGGCTGCTGATCGCCTATATCAAGCTGCCGCCCTTCATCGTCACGCTGGGATCGCTGACCGCCGTGCGCGGCGTCGCCCGCCTGCTCGGCCAGGACACGACGGTGTTCAACGCGGACCTGCCGTTCGACTTCATCGGCAACGGTTCGCTGTTCGGCATTCCGTGGCTGGTAATCATCGCGCTGGCGGTCGTCGTCCTGTCCTGGCTGGTGCTCAAGCGCACCGTGCTCGGCACCTGGATCTACGCCGTCGGCGGCAACGCCGAGGCCGCCAGGCTGACCGGCATCAAGGTGCCGCTGGTGCTGCTCTTCGTCTACGGCGTTTCCGGCCTTCTGGCCGGCCTTGGCGGCGCCATGTCGGCGGCCCGGCTCTATGCCGCCAACGGGCTTCAGCTCGGCCAGTCCTACGAACTCGACGCCATTGCCGCAGTCATCCTCGGCGGCACCAGTTTCGTCGGCGGTGTCGGCTCGATCTGGGGCACGCTGATCGGCGGCCTGATCATCGCCGTGCTGTCCAACGGGCTCATCCTCGCCGGTGTTTCGGACATCTGGCAGTACATCATCAAGGGATTGGTCATCATCGTGGCGGTCGCCCTCGACCGTTACCGGCTCCAGGCAGGAGCAAGAACGTGATGGCCCTTAGTCGCCGGCATCCAACGAGCCGGTTTCATGTGTAACGCACCGTGAGAGGCGCGGGGCATCAGGAGGAAAATAAAACAATGAAGACAATCGCTAAACTGCTCTGCGGCGTCGCCCTTGCGGCCGCCGTCATCGCGCCGGCATCGGCAAAGGATCTGAACAAGGTCGGCATCTCGGTCGGACTGCTCGGCAACCCGTTCTTCGTCGCCACCATCAAGGGCATCGAGGACGCGGCCAAGAAGATCAACCCGAATGTGCAGGTGACCTCGGTATCGGCCGACTACGATCTCAACAAGCAGGTATCGCAGGTCGATTCCTTCATCGCTGCCGGTGTCGACGTCATCATGCTCAACGCAGTCGATGCCAAGGCGATCGCGCCGGCGGTGAAGAAGGCGCAGGCGGCCGGCATCGTCGTTGCCGCTTTCGACGTTTCGGCGCCGGGCGCCGACGTCACCGTGATGACCAACAACGTCAAGGCCGGCGAAGAGGCGTGCCAGTATCTGGTCGATAATACCGGCGGCAAGGGCGACTATGTCATCCTCAATGGCCCGGCCTCGTCGTCGATCCTGGAGCGGGTCAAGGGCTGCAAGGACGTGCTGGCAAAGCACCCCGACATCAAGATCCTTTCCGACGACCAGAACGCCGAAGGCTCGCGTGACGGCGGCCTGAAAGTGTTCCAGTCGCTGCTGACGCGTTTCGACAAGATCGACGCGGTCTTCGCCATCAACGATCCGACGGCGATCGGCGCCCAGCTTGCGGCCAAGCAGCTCAACCGCTCGGAGTTCATCTTCACCGCGGTCGACGGTGCACCCGATATCGAGAAGGAACTCGCCTCCGGCACGTCGATGATCAAGGCCTCGGCCTCGCAGGATCCCTATGTGATGGCCGGCCAGTCGCTGACGATGGCGGCTGACCTGCTTGCCGGCAAGAAGCCGGCCGAGCCGACGGTGCTGCTCGACCCGAAGCTGATCACGGCCGACAGTTTGAAGGATTACAAGGGCTGGACCGCGGCTCGCTAAGCCTCCCAAGCCTGGTGGGGGGGGGGGGGGCGGCCGCCCCCGGGTTGTTGGAGGCGGCGGGTGGCGAAAACCCAGGGGGGGGGGGGGGGGGACGAGCGGGAGGGAGGCGGGGAAAAAAGTCTGTGTGGT
>NZ_JAMYTK010000038.1:0-41324 GCF_040322355.1 Mesorhizobium sp. M0145 | reverse complement strand
TCTGTCTAAAATCGGCGGATCGGCCGGTCATGCCGGTCGATGCCATACCAAGCCGTCGAAAACTGCTTTCCCGGCCTTCAAAAAAAGCCCCATTAACTCACCAACCAGGATTTCGCTTCCCGTGCAAAGCCCTCCTTGTGGGAGAAGGTGGATTGGCGCGCAGCGCCAAGACGGTTGAGGGGTGCTGGACGGAGTGCCGTCCTTGCCAAGCTGGAACACCCCTCATCCGACCGAGCTTCGCTCGGCCACCTTCTCCCACAAGGGGAGAAGGAAGAAAGCGAACCGCCCTACTCCTCCGGCTCCGTCGTGAACATCAGCGGGTAGCCCTTGGCCTTGCCGGCATCGGTTGCCCGCGCCGCCTTAGTCTCGGCGACATCCCTGGTGAAGACGGCGACAACGCAGACGCCGCGCCGGTGCGCGGTGATCATTATCCTATGCGCCTGGTCTTCGCTGAGCTTGAACTCGGCCTTCAGCACCGTCACGACAAACTCGCGCGGAGTGAAATCGTCATTGACCAGGATGACCTTGTAGAGCTTCGGCCGTTCGACCTTCGGCTTCGTGCTGGTACGGGGTTTTGTCGTGATTTCAGGCATTGGACCGGCAATTGCGTACGACAGCTTTGCGGTCATTTTGACATGGGCAAAAGCGGTCGTCCATTCAACCGCGCGCGATCGGCTTCCCGGCAGGCGCAGTTCAAAAGTCCGTGCCTATGTGGGAACTGCCGTCTGGCGTTCAACGGGGGGTGTGGGCCGGGACTGGCCCTACTGTCTGCACGCAACAAAAAAGACGACCGCTCCAGGCAAATCGCAACTGGAGCGGTCTTCTCATAGGGTAGAAAGATGTCGCTTGATCAGGCCTTCGGAGTTGCCTTGACCGCGTGCTTCTTGTGCTTCTTGACGGTCTTCTTGGCAGCGACCTTCTTCACGGCCTTGGCCGGCGCAGCGGTCGTCGTTGTCGTCGCAGCCGGGGTGGTGGTCGCGGCATTGGCGCTGCTGGCGCCGAGAACCGGCATCGAGACGGCCAGCGCGATGGCGAGACCGAGGGCGGAGAGGAGGGACTTTTTCATGGCTTCACTTCCTTTTTGTGCAGATCGGATTGTGTCACTGAACGGGATCGATCGGTGTCACTCCAAGCAGCTTCAAAGCATTCGCGAGCATCCGGATTCCCTGTGCCTGTTTCTTGTTGGCACAGAACCGGTTTCCCTTTCTTTGAAGTGCTTTCGCAGCGGTGACCTGCGTTGCCGCGGCATGGGTTTCGAGGGCTTCGTCAAACTGGCGGTTCAGATCGATGCAACGCTCGCTGCGGGTGGTCGCCACCTTTGCATCGGCCGCCTTTGCATTGGCCACCTTCGCATCGGCCAGTTTTGCATCGGCATGTTCGACCGCGGCCGTGACGAGCGAAATGGAAAGCAACGCACCCATCAGACTGA
The DNA here is from genome assembly GCF_040322355.1 of Mesorhizobium sp. M0145. Classification (NCBI taxonomy): domain Bacteria; kingdom Pseudomonadati; phylum Pseudomonadota; class Alphaproteobacteria; order Hyphomicrobiales; family Phyllobacteriaceae; genus Mesorhizobium; species Mesorhizobium sp. M0145. The sequence goes on along the minus strand of NZ_JAMYTK010000038.1, from coordinate 39,895 downwards.
TCGAGAACCTTTGCATTGGTCTGTCCGTAATCCCGTAACGCGTGTCGCAGCCGATGACCTGACCGCCACGGCACCACTTATGCCTTTGATTTTTTTCGGCAGTTTTTCCGGATTGTAGAATTTTGTTTCTGGATTGTTTCTGGGCAGCCCGGATCGAGCCGCCGATCTTCACTGGCCAACTTATGGCCTGAATTCTATCGTCTGGCTGACGGCCGAAGCAGCGCTTGGGCGATCCACAAATGACAGGTTCCCGGTGAAATCCGACCCCCACATACTGATCGTCGACGACGACAAGGGCATTCGCGACCTGCTTCAGGAATTTTTCCAGAAGCGAGGGCTGCATACATCGATCGCCGCCGACGGCACCGAGATGGAGACCATCCTGCGCCGCGCCCAGGTCGACCTGATCGTCCTGGACGTCATGCTGCCCGGCAAGAGCGGGCTGGAGCTCTGCCGCGAGTTGCGCGCCAATTATTCGACGCCGATCATCATGCTGACCGCGGTTACCGAAACTACCGACCGCGTGGTTGGGCTGGAGATGGGCGCCGACGACTACGTGCCGAAACCCTTCGATCCGCGCGAGCTGCTCGCACGCATTCGTGCCGTCTTGAGACGCAATGGCGCCGCCGAACCGCGACGCGCCGCCTCGCGGCAGATCTACCATTTCGCCGGCTGGACGATGGACTGTTCGCGCCGCCGGCTGATGGCGCCCGGCGACGTCAGGATCGAGCTGACGATGGCCGAATTCAATCTCCTGCAGACCTTCGTCAAGAGCGCGCAGCGCGTACTGAGCCGCGAGCAGCTGATCGAGCTGTCCGGCGGCGACAGCGGCTACAGCTTCGACCGCAGCGTCGACATTCTGGTCAGCCGGCTGCGGCGCAAGATGGAGGACGACCCGAAAACGCCGAAGCTGATCCTGACCGTGCGCAGCGGCGGCTACCAGTTCCTGCCTGAGACGACCTCCGAATGAGACGCATCCTGCCGCAAACGCTGCCGGTCTGGGTGCTGCTCATCGTCATCGCCGGCCTGCTGATCAGCCAGATCGCGACCCTTTACATCGTTTCGCGCGACCGTGCCGCCGCCAATGACGTCGTCGATCTCTACCGGCTGAACGACCGCGCCTTCTCGCTGGTGCAGCTGATGCATGATGCTACGCCGGAACAGCGCAAGGCGACGGCCTCCGGCCTGTTCAACGCCACTTATGCGCTCACCGTCTCCGACACGCCCGCCGTTACTTCGTCGATAGCCGGCGACGACGAACTGGCCGAATTGGAAGACATATTGGTCGGTCGGCTATCGAAGTTCGGCATCACCGACGCGCGGGTCCGCCGCGACCCGGCAACGCACGAAGCCGACGCTCCCGGTGGGACGGTCGCCGGTCCCGATATCGGCCAGGTCGAGCGCGACCTGCTGGTGCTGGCGGCCGATTTCGCCCAGAGCGACAAGCTGACCGCTTCGCTTCGCTTTGCCGACGGCCAATGGCTGAACTTCACCGAGCCGAACACACCGGCCGGACCGATACTGAGCTTCGATAGCCTGCCGCTCTATGCCTTGATCGCCGGGCTGGTGGTGGCTTCCTCGATCTGGTCGCTGCGCCGGCTGACGGCGCCCTACCGGATGATGGAGACCGCGGTGAAGCGGATCGGCGAGGACCTGAAAAGCCCGCCGATCGCCGAGAGCGGCAGCCGCGAGGTGCGTACCGCGGCAAAGGCGGTCAATGCCATGCAGGCGAGGCTGCGCGCCTACGTCGAGGACCGCGAGCATCTTGCGGCCGCACTGGCGCACGACCTGCGCACGCCGCTGACCAGGATGCGGCTGCGCCTCGAACTGCTGAGGAATTCGTCCGTGCGCGCCGCACTGGCGCACGACCTCGCCGACATCGAAGGCATTGCCAGCTCGGTCATCGACTTCGCCACTTTCGAGGTGACCGAGGAGAAGAGCGAGAGGATCGATTTCTGGTCGCTGGTAGAATCGATCGCCGACGGCTTCGACGAGGTCTCCTTCGACAATGAGGACGCGCGCTCGCGCGGCCTGATCTGCGTCGCGCGGCCGGTCGCGCTACGGCGCTGTGTCACCAACCTCGTCCAGAACGCGGTGACCTATGGCAAGAGGGCGCATCTCAGCCTGCGTCAATCAGGCAAGACAATCACGCTGGCGATCCATGACGAGGGTCCGGGCATACCGCAAGCCGAGCTCGACGCCGTGTTCGGCTCGTTCGTGCGCCTGGAACAGTCGCGCAACCGTCAGACCGGCGGCCTCGGCCTCGGCTTGACCATCGCCCGCAACATCGCCCGTAGCGCCGGCGGCGAAGTCAGCCTGTCCAACCATCCCGATGGCGGCCTGATGACGGAGCTGCGCCTGCCGCTTGCGGTTTAGCTTGCGGTATCGGGCTAAGCCGGCGTTCCTTCGCGCCCCCTCTGTTCTGCTGGACACCTCCTCCACAGGTGGGAAGATTGGCCGTCGTCGCCGATTTCGCCAATTACAAACGTTGGAATGTGAGAGCCGTCCGCGAAACCGCCGATCTCCCCCAAGTAGGAGAGATGTCCGACAGAACAGAGGGGGGCGCGACAGAACTCGGCGTTTGGTCTTGGTTCTCTCCCCAAGGAGAAAAACTACCTTCTCAACACCGCGCTCAGCACATCCCTGACGCCGATGGCGCCGACAAAGCGCGACTGGTCGTCGAACAGCGCCACCGGTGCCGTCTGCGAGCGATGCATGGCCAGCATCACGGTCTTCAGCGAGGTGCCGGGATTGGCCCAGAACACCTGCGCCGTCTCCTCCGGCTGGGCTTCGACATCGGCGCAGGACACCCATACCGCGGGCTTGCCGTCGCGCTCGGCCGCCGCCACCAGCCCATGCTCGTCGATCTTGAAACGCGTCGTCCTGCGCCGGTCGAGCCACACCCAGCCGTTCTCGCCGTGTTCGAGGTCGCGGCGGTCGCGCATGACGTTCCACGCGGTCAGCACCGAGAGCGGGTTCACATTGGCGATGAAGTCGCGGACATAGTCGTTGGCGGGCCGCAGCACGATGTCTTCCGGCGCGCCGGTTTGCACGATGCGCCCGCCTTCCATGATGGTGATATGGGTGCCGATCTTCAGCGCCTCCTCGAGGTCGTGGCTGACGAAGATGATGGTCTTCTTCAGCTCGGCCTGGAGCTGCAGCAACTCGTCCTGCAGCTTGGTCCGGATCAGCGGATCGAGCGCCGAGAACGGCTCGTCCATGAGCAGGATCGGCGCCTCGGTGGCAAAGGCGCGCGCCAGGCCGACGCGCTGCTGCATGCCGCCGGAAAGCTCATGCGCATATTTCTTCGACCACTGGTCGAGATGAACCAGCTTCAGTTGCCTGTTCACCCGCTCCTTGCGCTCGGCTTCGGGTACGCCGGCGAGCTCGAGGCCAAGGCCGACATTCTCCTCCACCGTGCGCCACGGCAGCAGCCCGAACTGCTGGAACACCATCGCCACCTGCTTCTGCCGCAGCCGCCGAAGCGTCGCCTCGTCGCAGGTGACGACGTCGACCGTACCGTCGCCGTCCTTGACCAGCACCTGGCCGCGCGAGACGACGTTCAGCCGGTTGACGGCTCTGAGCAGCGTCGATTTGCCGGAGCCGGAAAGCCCCATCAGCACCGAGATCTCGCCCTCGTTCACGGTGAGGCTGGCGCCGGCGCAGCCCAGTACGTTGCCGGTCTGTTCGAGGATCTCGGCTCGGGTGGCACCACTGTCGATCAGCGCCAGCGAGCCTGCCTGGTCGGCGCCGAAGACGATGTCGACATTCCTGAAATCGACGGCGACGGTCATTTCTTGCCTCCCACGCCGATGCGCGTCATCCGGTCGAGCACGATGGCGAGCACGACGATCGCCAGCCCTGCCTCAAGCCCGAGGTCGATCCTGCGCGAACCGAGCGCCCGGTTGATTTCCGTACCGAGGCCGCCGGCGCCGATCAGGGCGGCGAACACCACCATCGACAGCGACAGCATGATCGACTGGGTCAGCCCAGCCATGATGGTCGGCAGCGCCGAAGGCAGCTCGACCTTCCACAGCAGCTGGCGCTTGGTGGCGCCGAACGCCTCGCCCGCCTCGACGATCGATTTCGGCACCGAGGTGACGCCGAGATGGGTGAGCCGAACCGAGGTCGGGATGACGAAGATGATGGTGACGATCAGGCCGGGCGCGTTGCCGAGGCCGAACAGGGTCAGCACCGGGATCAGGTAGACGAAGGTCGGCAATGTCTGCATCAGGTCGAGCACCGGCAGCATGACGCGATACACCTTCGGCTTGTGCGCGGCCCAGATGCCGAGCGGCACGCCGATGGCCATCGACACGGCGGCGGCGGCGACCACCAGCACCAGCGTCTCCACCGTCTGCTTCCACAGGTTCTGGTTGAGGATGAACAGCAATCCGATGAATACCGCCAAAGCCAGGCCTTTCGAGCGCTGCAGGAAATAGGCGAGCAGAGCGATCAGCGCGATCAGCAGAACCGGCGGCAGCAACAGCAGCCCGTCGACGATGCCGTCGAGCAGGAAGTTGAGGCTGTTGGAAAAAGCCCTGAAGATGGTGTCGAAATTGTCGGTGAGAAAGCCGAAAAACGCCTTCCCCCATGCCCCGATGGGAATCTTGTAACTGACCAGGAATTTGGAGATCGGATCCATCTAGCCCCTCTTCTACCGGCGCCGTCCTTCGCCGGACGGTCATCTTGTCACAGGATATGAAAAAGGGCAGCCATTTCTACCGTGGCTGCCCCTTGTCTCGTCATGCCAGATGGTCGGGTCAGCTTCCGAGCGCCGTTTTCACCGCAGCCGCCGCATCGCCGCCGTCGAAGGTGGTGACGCCGGCGATCCAGGGAGCGACCGCGTCCGGGTGCTTCTTCAGCCAGTCGGTCGCGACCGTATTGGCGTCGCCGCCCTTCAGGATCGCGTCCATCATCTCGCCTTCCATGTCCAGGTTGAACTTCAGATTGGCGATGAACTTGCCGGCGTTCGGACATTCGCTCATGTAGCCCTTGCGTACATTGGTATGCACGGTGGCAGCACCAAAGCCGCTATCTCCCATCCCCTCGAGATAGGTGATCTTCATGGCGCCCATCACCGGATGCGGCGTCCAGCCGAGGAAGGCGATCCATTCATTGTTCTTCATCGACTGGTCGGCCTGGGTGAGCATGCCGGCCTCGGAAGATTCGACCAGTTCGAAGCCTTCGAGATTGGTCTTCGGATCCTTGATCATGTCGAGGATGATGCGGTTGCCGTCATTGCCGGCCTCGATGCCGTAGATCTTGCCGTCGAACTTGTCCTTGAATTTGCCGAGATCGGTCAGCGTCTTGACACCGGCATCGGCGACATAGGTCGGAACGACGATGCCGTAGCCGGCACCGCTGAGATTTTCACTGACGGTCTCGACCGAGCCTTCGGCGGCATAGTCCTTGATGTCGTTGGTCATCGACGGCATCCAGTTTCCGAGGAACACGTCGAGATCTTTGTTCTTCAGGGACGCATAGGTCACCGGCACCGAAAGCTGGATCACCTGCGGCTCGTAGCCGAGCGCCGTGAGCAGCACCGAGGCGACGCCGGTGGTCGCCTGGATGTCGGTCCAGCCGACATCGGACAGACGCACCGTCTTGCAGCTTTCCGGATCGCCGGCGAAGGCCCCAGTCGTGGATAGAAAAGCCGCCAGGCCGAGGCCGGCGACGAATGAACTCATACGCGACATGAAAATTCTCCCATTTCAGTTCTCGGTGAAGCGAAGCGACGGTTTTATCTCCGCCTTTGTTCCGTCAGCCAAACATCATTCTGCTGCGGTTTCAAGCACTAAGGCAATCACGAACAACGGCGCAGGCTGGCCGATCAGCGACACGCCCGCCGCTTTCCGGATGGAAGTCGCCTTTTCCCGGTGGAATGTAGGCGCTCCCCCTCCCCGCTTTGTTGCAACTCGGCTTAAAAGGACGGCATGGCCAAGCTGTACTTCCATTATGCGACGATGAATGCCGGCAAGACGACGATGCTGTTGCAGGCCTCGTATAATTACCGCGAGCGCGGCATGACGACGATGCTGTTCATCGCCGGCCACTACCGCAAGGGCGATACCGGGCTGATCTCGTCGCGCATCGGCCTGGAGACGGAAGCCGAGATGTTCCGCGACGGCGACGATCTGTTTGCCCGGGTCGCCGAGCATCACGACCACGCCACGGTCCATTGCGTCTTCGTCGATGAGGCGCAGTTCCTCGAAGAGGAGCAGGTCTGGCAACTCGCCCGCATCGCCGACCGGCTGAACATCCCGGTCATGTGCTACGGCCTGCGCACCGATTTCCAAGGCAAGCTGTTTTCCGGATCGCGCACCCTGCTGGCAATCGCCGACGACCTGCGCGAGGTGCGCACCATCTGCCGTTGCGGCCGCAAGGCGACGATGGTGGTGCGCCTCGGCGCCGACGGCAAGGTGGCGAAACAGGGCGAACAGGTGGCGATCGGCAAGGATGTCTATGTCTCGCTCTGCCGCCGCCATTGGGAAGAAGAAATGGGCCGCGCCGTGCCCGACGATTTCATCGGCTTCACCAAAACCTGACCAGCGCTATTGCTTTCATCCGACCTCCCGGCCGACATTCGTTCACCAATCGCGCCATCGTGCGGCGCTTGTTTAAGGCCTGCTTGCTATTTCAGAACCTCTCAGCCAGAGCCGTCGGGGAGTTCCCATGCTTCGAGCCATTTCGTCTGCCGCTGCTTTCCTCATCGCCGGCGCTCTTGCCGCGCATGCCGACGGCGATGCCGCTCTCGGCAAGAAAGTCTTCAACAGATGCATGGCCTGTCATGAGGCCACGAGCGACCACGACAAGGTCGGCCCGCATCTGCTGGGTGTCGTCGGCCGCACCGCCGGCACCGCGAACAGTTATCTCAGCCGCTACTCGCAGGGGATGAAGGACGCCGGCGCCGCCGGCCTGGTCTGGGACGAAGCAAACCTCGCCGAATACCTGCGGGCGCCGCGGCAGAAGGTCCCCGGCAACAAAATGGCCTTCTCCGGCCTGACCAGCGACGACGACATCGCCAATGTCATCGCCTACCTCAAGGCCGATCCCAAGCCCTGAGCGTCGCTCCCGACCTAAAGTCCAGCCGCGGTTGAAGCGGTGTCTGACCGGACGGCAGTTACACCGTAATCATTGCCTGACTATCCTGCGGTCGGCCTCCTGAAATTCTTTTGTTTTCCTGTAATCCCATGTCTTCCGTCTTTCATTCGCCAAACCCGGCACATATATTCGCGGCGGTTTGCGAAACGAAACCGATGCCGAAGCGGGAGGCCCCAATGGCGACATTGCAGAATTTCGATGCCGAGATTGCCAAGACCAAGCAGGTCGTAGAGGACATGCGCACCAAGATCGAGCAGTCCGGTACTGTGCTCGACACGCTCGCCACCGCCGACAAGAAGATCGGCGACGCCAATTTCGACATCGAGAATGCCCGCATTGAGGATGTGCTGAAGCAGCAGAAGGTGATGGAAGGCAATATCGCCGACCTGATTATCGGCCTCGAGGACGCCACCAACGTCTTCGGCGCCGAATTCGAGAGCATGAAGAACTACACCGGCTGGGAAAATTTCGTCGGTGTCTTCTCCAGCCAGCGCAAGCAGCGCCTGCGCACCGACCGCGTCCGCAACATGTCGCTGGCCGGCAATCTGCAGGAGCTGCTGGCGAAATCCGACACCATCGTCGGCATCCTCAAGGCTCAGAAGCAGGTTCTCGACACGCGCTACAAGACCTCCGAGGCCAGCCTGTCGCAGGTGATCGAGCGCCGCAAGACCACCATGTCCAATCTCGAGACCGTGCAGAAGCGCATCGAGGAGCTCAACCCGATGCTGCTCGACATCGAGAACAAGATCGCCGCCTCGACCAGCCAGAAGGTGCGCACGCAGCTGGAAGGCGAACGCTCGAAACTGGCCACGGAATACAACGAGAAGCAGGCCAAGGAGCAGGAATTGCTGGCCGAAAGCCAGACGCTGGAGCGCTACACCTCGATGTTCCAGACCTTCGTCGATTCGCTCAACAACCAGATCGCGGCGCAATCGACGCTGATCAACAAGCTGACCATCGATACCGAGCAGCGCATCGTTCTGTACAAGGCGCTGGAAGATTCGCTGAAGACCGCCGCCCAACAGGATGTCGCCCACAAGATCAACACGCTGGGCAGCCAGGTCGACAACACCGCCGAAGAGACCATGGCCGGCATTGGTGCCGCCTCGCAAAAGCACATCGGCGATCTGCTTGAAATGCACGAGAAGAACATGGTCGCCACCGCCGACATCCAGCGCCGCAAGAAGCTCGCCGACGATGCCTTCGCCCGCCGCTTCGACGATGTGATGAAGAAGCACAATTCGGCAAATTACGTGCAATCGTAATTGCTGCACGTGCACTGCTCCCAAGGGCTGGCAGCATGACCCCCGAAAACGAAGCTGCGGCGCGCTATTTCTCGGCGATCACGGCGGCACTTGGCGGCCTCGAAGTGTTCATGCGCGACGATCGCTCGCCGCTCTATCGGCACGGCATCGTCGCCAAGGTCGTCGCCGAATATATTGCGCGGCTCGACAAGTCGTTCTCGTGCTGGCGCAACCGGCTGGGCTTCACCGAGACGTTCCGCATCTCGCGCGCCGAAAGCGGTTTTCCGGTCTTCCAGAACCTGCTCGAGTTGGAGAACGACCGGCTCCAGGCCGATGCGCGCCTCGCCAACCTTCCGCTGGCCGATGAGCTGCGCGAGGAAATGGCGGACTTCATCCTGCGCCACAAGGAATTTCCCGAAGCGCTGCAGAAGTCGATGGCCGAGCGGCTTTACCTCGAGGACGTCAAGAGCGAGACCACCTTCGGCCCGTTCACGCTGGCCCAGACGGTCAAGGTGTCGGTCAATCCGAAGACGTTGCGCCCCTATTATCTGGTCCACTGGGCCTGCTTCGACGGCAGCGCCAACCTGCCGCTTGTGTATATGGTGACGGTCGAGGATTCCTCGGACGACATGATCCGGCAGCTTGTCGACTCCAGTGGCAAACTTAATGAGAGGGTCGACATTCCGCTGCCGGTCGACGGCTTGCTCAATCCCGAGCTTGCCCACCGTTTCGACGATTTCACCGAGAAGAATTCCGCCTACGCGCTGTCGCCGGCGACCATCGCGGTCAACCTCGACAAGGATTTCGAGCCGCTGCATCCCAAGCAACTGCGTCGCGTCGTGCTCGGCCCGTTCTATTCTGCAGGGATTACCGACAACAATTCGACGGTGAGCGAAGTGCTGGCCAAGGTGCGCAAGCCGGAAAACGCCTGGCTGCTGACCTGGACCATCCAGGAGGTCTTTTCCAAGGCCGAAAAGCCAGGCCGCAAGGGGCTGTTTTCGAGCGAAAAGACGACGCAGGAATTCTTCATCAATACCGACGATCTCGAGGCCGCGCGGCAAGGCGTGTCGAGCTATGAGAACCATGCGTTGATTCCGCACGAGGCCTATCAGGCGCTCTATGCCGCCGGCGAGGCGCAGAAGATCTTTTCGGGCTACAAGGTCCACATCCTGTCCAAAGGGCAGGTCATCAGCGACGTCTGACCATCAAATCGCGGAGCATCCTCCATGGACACCGGCCTGACCACCATCCCGGAAGCGGCAATTGAAAAGCACCGTGCCACTGCGCAAAGTTTCATCACTCGCATCGTCGTGCTGGAGGACCCATCGCGCGAGTCCGGCACCGCGCTTGCCGGCACCAACCGCCGCTTCGTCTCTACCGTCTCGGTCGGCTCGGTGCGCCGCACGCGCGAGGTCGAGCTCTCCAAAACCGTCGCCGCCGTCCATTCCGACGACCAGTTGCTGACTATCCCGCAGCACACGCTGTTGTTTCGCGCCCGGCGCGGCACAGCGATAGCGCTGGCCATATCGGATGTCTTCGCCGAGGGCTCGGACCTCGAAAGTCTGCAGGCGAAAAACGCCCGCGCGCCGCTCGAAGGCGATGAAGCTGCCACCTTCAAGAAGCTGCTGTCGGCCTCTGCCTACATCTCCGCCTTCAGCCTTGCCTCCTATTTGTTCCAGCTGATCGACAGCGACGGCGAGGCGCCGAACGACACGCCCGAGCCGGACTTTCTGTTCGACACGCCACAGGATGCGGTGAAGTCGATCGTGGCCGGGCTCGACAGGGCGATAGCGGGTTCGAAGGACGATGCCGACCTGATGACCCGCGCCCGCGCCTTTGCCCGCGTCGCCATCGACGGGCTGTTGGCGCGAAAGGGCCGCTTCGACGGCATCGGTCCGTTCGAGAACGCGCATATCCGCATCGACGTCGACGATTTTACCCTTGACGGCTTCGACGTCGCGCCGGGTAAGCGGGCAAAGCCGCTGGTGATGACCTTCAAAAAACCGGAAGAGGTCGTCGGCAACCACATCGCCAAATACCAGTCGGTCAAGCTTGCCAAGATGCTGATGGCCTATGACTTCGAGCGCGAGCTGAACCCGTTCGTCGAGCTCGGCGGCTTCCTGTTCACTTTTATCGGCGATGGCGCGCCCGGCACCGGCAAGACAACCTTGATCCAGATGATCGCCGGTCTTCTCAATGGTTATTGCCAGGTCGCCGGTTATCCCTTCGCCTACGAGAATTTCGGCGTCGACCAGATCTCCTCCTACCAGGGCAAGTCCGGCCAGAACTGCCGCCAGTTCATCAACAATGTGCTGAACCCGCGCGTCATCGGCTTCGGCACCATCGACGATATCGACCAGGTGGCGGCACGCCGGTCCGACGACCGCGCCTCGGCCGGCCAGCAGGAAATCACCGGCGTCCTGATGGACGCCTTTGGAGGTGCGGCGACCGTGGTGCGCGGCAACTGCTCGTTCGGCATGTTCTCCAACTATCCCGAAAACGTCGACGACGCGCTACGCCAGCGCGCCGGCGCGCGCTGGCTGGTCGACGGCCCGCAGAGCCGCGACGACTACATCGACATCTTCGTTCTGCTCGCCGGCAAGAACCACAAGATCCCGCTCGGCGACCACAAGCTCTATGTGGCGCAAGAGATCCAGCGCGCGGTGATCGAAGCTTACGAGGAGCATGAGAAGCCACAGGAAGACGGGTTGATGAAGGTCTATGAGCGCTACATGAAGGAGAATGGCGCGCCAAAGACGATGGCCGACATCGGCACTTATCTGCATATGATCAAGGATGCCGAGCCGCGCTTTACCGGTCGCGCCATCAAGAACGTCACCGATGCCATCAAGATGCGCGCCATGGACATCGAATTGCCGGACGAGTGGTTCGAAAAGCCGGAAGCCTTCATGCACAAGGGTTACGACGACAAGAAAGCGATGATCGAGGAGCTGCGCGGGCCATTCTCGATGGACATGGTCATGCAGGAGATCAACCGCTACGCGGATTCCGAGTTCCGCTATTCCGACAAGTCCGATGATGCGGCGGTGACCAAGATGATCCGCGACACCCGTCTGCGGGAGCGTGCCGTGCGCGAGATCGAGGAGTTGAAGAAAAAGGGGCTGTGGAATGCGTGAGGTTTCTTCTCGCCGGATACCACTGCCCCTGGTGCGCTGCATAAGCTCCCACAGCAACGCTGAAAGACGTGGCTCAAAAGCTGACGCCCCCCTCTCCCCGTTCTTCACGGGGAGAGGGTAAGGGTGAGGGGCAGCGCATGCGTGGACCAGAAATAGACATAACCAAGCGCGCAAGGCGCCTGCGTCAATCCGACAACGATGCAGAAACCGCGCTCTGGATGGAGTTGCGCGACCGCAGACTGAACGGCCATAAATTCGTACGGCAGTTGCCGATAGGCTCTTACTTCGCCGATTTCGCCTGCAGAGACTGCCAGCTGGTCGTCGAAGTCGATGGCAGTCAGCATGTCGGCAGCCAATATGATCGAATCCGGGATCGCTTCATCGTCTCGAATGGCTGGTCCATGCTGCGCTTTTGGAACGTCGACGTATTGAAGGACCGGGAAGCAGTCCTTGAGACAATATTGGCTGCGATCGAAGGACGCCTCGAACGCCATATCGAAACGCATGATCTTCGATTTGTCGCCGCCAAAGGGTATGGAGAGACATGTCCTTGACCGTTCGCGCCGCCCCTCACCCTTACCCTCTCCCCGTGAAAAACGGGGAGAGGGGGGCGTCACCGCTGGAGCTCGATCCTCCAGCGCAAGATCCATTGGTATCGCGCACATGAGCCCCGCCAAGAAACCCGATCTGTTGCGCGACAACGAGCTGATCTACGGCCGGCTGCTGACGATCGACGAGCCGCACCTGATCCAGCGCTACAACAAGGCGATGGTCGCGTTCGGCTTGAAGCCGACCAAGTTGAAAAGCTTCGAGATCGATCGCACTGGCTTCTCGCCGCAGGTCGCCGAGGAATGCGGCGACTACAGCTACCTCGATCCGAACGAGGTCAACCGTCGCTTCATCATCCTGACGCCGTCGCAGATCGACCTGCCGGTGGTGCACACGGCGTTCTCCAACACTTCGCTGCTGATGTACGAGTTCATGTCCAAGAACCAGCGCGCCATCGATGCGCTGACGATCAAGGACGTCATCTACGGCGAGATCGAGGATTCGGTCCCCAAGGTCGACGACATCGAGGACCTGCTGTCGATCAATCAGGTCGAATTCAAGGTGCTGTCGGCCGAGGATGTGCTCGGCAAGGCCGCTGAACTCGGCAAGCTGGTCGACCGGCTGAAGCAGGAACCGGATGCCTGGCGCGACAACGCCATGCTTGCCCACATGGTCGAGCTGGCGAAGATCTGCGGCGACATCCGCGAGAATGCGCTGGTGCCGGACCAGGTGATCTTCCGCCACAATGCCTATTGGACCAGCCATTTCGGCGGACTTTATGTGTTCGTCGATCCCGACGTGACGACGGTGATCAGCGACCCGGCAGCGCCGGGCTTCCGCCGCTCGCGGCCATGGCAGGTGAGCTACCTTTCGATCCACGACGCCGACAAGGTATTCAAGTTCCTCGCCTCGACCGGCCGCCTCGAGTTGCCGCGCGCCTCATGGATCGAAACCTCCGGTTATCTCGAGCATCGCGCCGAAATGGTGGTGCGCGCGCTGATCCGCGACGCCGATCCCGACCGCAATCTGACCGACGTCGACAAGGTCTGGCTGCAGACCTGGATCCACGGCCATACCGATCTGATCACCAGGGACGGCAATTTTCCCTTCCTCAACGCCGCCAAGCGCGAGATCGCCCAGCTCGGCCATCTCAAGATCGAGGACGTGTTCCCGCAGCAGCGCTTCCTGGTCATCCGCGCCAAGCCGGACCATCCCGACGCCTGGCTGACCAACCAGCTGATCTCGGACTTCGTGCCGCAGGACTTCGTTTCGCGTTACGTCTTCAACAAGCCGGGCTTCTACAGGGACTATGAAGGCTTCAGCGACGCCTGGCGATCGCATGTTGTGGACGTTCTGAAAACCACATATCTGAAGGACAAGGTGGCGTTTCGCACACGCCTCTACGGCTTGACTGACTGAGGGGGTGACATCGCCATGCTTGATCCGATCGTGAATTTCTTCACCCGGATTTTCCAGTGGATTGGCCGCGGCATCGGCCTGCTCATCGGCGCGATCCTGTGGCCGTTCCTGTGGGCGGGGCGCTGGTACACGCAACGCGGCTGGATCCTGAAGGCGGTGCTCGGCCTGGCTGTGCTCGTGCTGATCGGTCTCTATGTCAACTTCTTCTACGCCACCCAGTGGTGGAACAATTTCGACCCGAATTACGTCGACAAATACACGTTCGAAAAACGCAACAGCTCCGCCGGTGAACAGGTTTCCGCCGGCGCCGGCACCGACACGGCCAAGACCTGCGGAAATTCAGCCATTGCCCAGGTCGCTGCCGACCTGACCGACTTCAACGTCAACCAGAATGCCTGGGTGTCGTCGATGATCCTCTACAAGCTCGGCCTGTTCGGCATCGACTGGGACCACACGCCGTTCATGGACAACAAGGCGTCGTTCCAGCGCGGCATCAACCAGGCGGTGCGGCGCACGGCGACCGAGCTTGCCGACAATCTCGGCCGCGTCCGCACCACCTCGCAGATCGACGCCGACCTGCAGGACGCCCGCGGCAATCTGCAGTTCGATGAGGAAACCTGGTATTTCGGCTTGAACCCGTTCGGGCCCAAGACGCCGACGCCGAGCTACTATCGCGACGCGGTGCGCAAGCTGCGTTCCTTCAACGCCCGCCTCGCAGCCTGCCAGGCGACATTCGATGCCCGCGCCGACAATCTCAAGCAGTATATCGACCGCATTTCGTCCGATATCGGTTCCACCTCGGCGATCCTCAAGGAGCGTGCCGAAAACCACAATAATGGCTGGTTCGACACACGCGCCGACGACCGCTTCTGGTTCGCCTATGGCCAGCTCTATGCCTATTACGGGCTGATGAAGGGCGCACAGGCCGACTTCGAGGACGTCATCAAGGAAAAGCACCTGCAGAACCTGTGGGATACGATGGACGCGCAATTCGTCTCGGCGCTGCGCATCCAGCCCTTCATCATCGCCAATGGCCGCGAGGACGGCTGGCTGTTGCCGACACATCTGACGACGATGGGGTTTTACATACTCAGGGTGCGCTCGAACATGGTCGAGATCAGCAACGTGCTGACGCAGTAGCGGATCGTCCCGCACAGCCGGCGCTGGTGAATTTGCGCCGTTGCTTCTGTCGCTTTTCGCGTATTACGCGGCTGTTTTGAGACGGCGGAACCGCGCCTGCTCTGGCTTCTATACGGCGCGGCAACCGGCGCGAAAAGAACCTGTAGCAGGGCAGCCGGCCGCAGAGGCATTTTCTTCGTAGGAAACATAGTTGCATGAAAGTTGACGCCGCGGCAGCGACAGGGGTAGAACATGCCCGCGCCTGCAATGCCGGGCTATTCTTGCGACCACACTAGTCAAATCCGTCCAATTCAGAGGGAAGTCGTCCATGGCCGAAGTGAAGTCCGACATCGAGATCGCGCGCGGCGCCAGGAAGAAGCAGATCCAGGAGATCGGCCAGAAGATCGGCATTCCGAGCGAACATCTTCTGCCCTACGGCCACGACAAGGCGAAGATCTCGGCCGAGTTCATCAAGTCGGTGAAGGGCAACAAGGATGGCAAGCTGATCCTCGTCACCGCCATCAACCCGACACCGGCCGGCGAAGGCAAGACGACGACGACGGTGGGCTTGGGCGATGGCCTCAACCGCCTCGGCAAGAAGGCCATCGTCTGCATCCGTGAGGCTTCGCTCGGACCGAATTTCGGCGTCAAGGGCGGTGCCGCCGGCGGTGGCTACGCGCAGGTCGTGCCGATGGAGGACATGAACCTCCACTTCACCGGCGATTTCCACGCCATCACCACCGCCCATAATCTGCTGTCGGCGCTGATCGACAACCACATCTATTGGGGCAACGAGCTCGGCATCGACACCCGCCGTGTCGTCTGGCGCCGCGTCATGGACATGAACGACCGGTCGCTGCGCGAGATCATCTGTTCGCTCGGCGGCGTCGCCAACGGTTTCCCGCGCGAGGCCGGTTTCGACATCACAGTCGCCTCGGAAGTCATGGCCATCCTGTGCCTATCGACCGACCTGAAGGACCTGGAAAAGCGCCTCGGCGACATCATCGTCGCCTATCGTCGCGACAAGTCGGCCGTCTATGCCCGCGACCTCAAGGCCGACGGTGCGATGGCCGTACTCTTGAAGGACGCCATGCAGCCCAATCTCGTGCAGACGCTGGAGAACAACCCGGCTTTCGTCCATGGCGGCCCCTTCGCCAACATCGCGCATGGCTGCAACTCCGTCGTTGCCACGACGACGGCGCTGAAGCTTGCCGACTACGTCGTCACCGAAGCCGGTTTCGGCGCCGATCTCGGTGCCGAAAAGTTCTTCGACATCAAATGCCGCAAGGCCGGCCTGAGGCCGGCGGCGGCGGTCATCGTCGCCACGGTTCGCGCCATGAAGATGAACGGCGGCGTCAAGAAGGAGGACCTCGGCAAGGAGAACGTCGAGGCGGTCAAGAAGGGCTGCGCCAATCTCGGCCGCCACATCGAGAACATCCGCCAGTTCGGTGTGCCGGCAGTGGTCGCCATCAACCATTTCTACTCCGATACCGAGGCCGAGGTCCAGGCGATGAAGGACTACGTCGCCTCGATGGGCGAAGAGGCGATCCTGTGCAAGCACTGGGCTCAGGGATCGGCCGGCATCGAGGAACTGGCCAAAAGAGTCGTGGCGTTGGCCGAATCCGGCGCGTCGCAATTCGCCCCGCTCTATCCGGACGCCATGCCGCTGTTCGAGAAGATCAACACCATCGTCCAGCGCATCTATCGCGGTTCCGAAGCGATCGCCGACAAATCGGTGCGCGACCAACTCCACGCCTGGGAGCACGCCGGCTACGGTCATTTGCCGGTCTGCATGGCCAAGACGCAATATTCCTTCTCTACCGATCCGAATCTGCGCGGCGCGCCGACCGGCCACACCGTACCGGTGCGCGAGGTCAGGCTGTCTGCCGGCGCCGGCTTCGTCGTCATCATCTGCGGCGAGGTGATGACCATGCCCGGCCTGCCCAAAGCGCCATCCTCGGAAAAGATTTTCCTGAACGAAATGGGCCAGATCGAAGGCCTGTTTTAGGGACAATCAACGCTTGAACGGCAAAGGGCGCCGCAACGCTGCGGCGCCCTTCTGCATGTTCGCAACAGTCTCCTACGCCGCGCTTCGCGCCAGCGCGCGCTGGTTGGAGGCATAGGGTGTGTCGTGCTGGGGTACCACGCCGGTCTTCAGGCAATCGATCCACTCGGCGGTTTTGAGAACGGCCGCGAAGCGCGACTGCAATACGATCGTCACCACGCGATGGATTTCCTCCCCCGAAGCGTAGCCGGCGCTGTTGGCGTACGGCAACGACCCCGTTGCGTCCGACAGGAACTCGACCTCAAAACCCATATGCACGGCGTGGATGACCGTCGACAGGTCGCAATTATGCGTCATGTAGCCGATGACTGTGATCGTATCGATAGAGTTGGCGCGCAGCCACTCCTCGAGGTCCGTGCCGGTGAAGGCGCTGGGCAAGTTCTTTTCGATGTAGTGGTCGCGGTTTCGCCTGGCGATTTCCGGGTGCAACTCGGCGCCATGGCTGCCCTTGGCGAACACCGGTGAGGTTTCCGGCGCCAACTGTTTGATGACCACCACCTTGACGCCTGCCTCGGTGGCCGCATCCATCGCTCGCGCCACATTGACGACGCTGTCGCGGAAGGGCGGATGCTGGATGGCGAGGTTGCCGCCGTCATAGTCGTTTTGAACATCGATGACGATGAGGGCGCGGCGTGGAGCTTTGCCTTTGGCTGGTTGCGACATGGGGTTTTCCTTTCCCGTTGGACATTGATGGGTGGACGATAAGCTCGGCACCGGATTGCAAAAAGTGTCCCGATTGACATTATTCGAAAGAATTGGGACAATCGGCCTCACCCGTTGCTGGAGCTCCCATGACCGATCCTGCCGTTGCCGCCATCGCCTTCGATGGCATCAGCCCGTTTCATCTCTCCGTGCCGTGTCTCGTGTTCGGAGCGGATCGCACGGAGCTCGGCCTGCCGCGCTTCGACTTCCGGGTCTGCGCGATTGAGGACGGGCCGATCCGCACCGATGCCGGGCTGACCATCAGCGTCCCGCACGGGCTTTCCGCGCTCGATGACGCCGACATCGTCATCGTGCCAAGCTGGAAGGATCTCGGGAGCTCGCCTCCAGCCGCATTGATCGACGCGTTGCTTGGCGCGCACGAGCGCGGCGCGCTGATCGTCGGACTGTGCTTGGGAACGTTCGCTGTTGCGGCGACCGGACTGCTTTCGGGGCGGCGAGCGGCGACGCACTGGGCCTACGCGGATCAGCTGCAGGAACTCTATCCCGACATTCTCGTCGAACCGGAAGTGCTCTACATCGACAATGGCGATGTCGTGACATCCGCCGGCGTCGCCGCCGGGCTCGACTGCTGCCTGCACGTCGTACGGGCTCGTTACGGCGCGGAGGCGGCGCTTCGCCTTGCCCGGCAGATCGTGCTTTCTCCGCATAGGCAGGGCGGGCAGGCTCAATTCATCGAACGTCCCATCGCCAGGACCGGCAATGCGGACCGCTTCACCCAGGCTCTCGAAGCGGTGCGCAAAACCCTGGGTGAGCCGCACAGTCTGGACAGCGTTGCCGGTCACGCCGGCCTCACCCGCCGGACGTTCACGCGCCGTTTCCAGAAAACGATCGGCACCAGTTTCGGTGACTGGCTGACCGACCAGCGCATCCAGCTGGCGCAACGGCTGCTGGAAGCAACGGAAAAATCGATGGACACGGTTGCCTTCGAGGCCGGCTTCGGCAGCGCCACCTCGCTGCGCCAGCATTTCGCAGCGCGCCTCAGAACCTCGCCGGCGCAGTACCGGCGCGAATTCTCGAAGAGTGCTCAGGAGGAGCGCGTGGCGCACATGCCGAGGTGAAATTCGGCTCGCGCTCGATTCCAGGGCAATCGCTTCAGTGCCGACGTTGGACTGCCAGCTGGCCCGAGTAGGCTATCTTTTCTCTCGAAGCGATTGCCCTGCTCTCGATCCTGTCGTGCTTGAAAGACTCTGCGTCATCTGTCATATATTAAAGCGACAGATGACGCGAAGAGGGCTCGCCGCGGCGATGGCATTGGAAAAGGCTGCGCCAGCAGCAAAAAACAATGAACTTCAGAAGGTGGCGAAATTGCTGGGCGGCAGCCGCATTCTGGCAAGGCGCCTCAGCAGCGCTTTGGATGCCCACGAGTTGCTTCTGCACGGCCTGCCGGCTTCAGCGCTGGACCATCTTATCGGGCAACTCGTCTTCATCCAGAAGACCGATTCGCTGGAGAAGGCCGTCGGCATGAGCCTGCGCACCTACCAGCGCCGCAAGGATGCTCCGTCCAAGCCTCTCAGTCAGGACCAGAGCGGACGCACCTGGAAGTTCGCGGAGATCCTGTCGAAAGCGACCGACGTGTTCGGTTCGCAGGCGGAGGCAGAGCAATGGCTGGAGCGCCCGGCGATTGGGCTCGACCAGCGTCGTCCAATCGACCTTCTGGCGACGCCGGCGGGGATCGAGCTTGTAGAAGACTATCTGGAACGGCTTGAATATGGCGTTTATGCATGACGCCGCTGCCGGCGGCGCTTGGTGGCTCCGACCTCATCGGATGGCGCCTCGATCAAGCCGCGTTTGCGCCTACATGGGATAGTGGCGAGGGCGCATACAGGGTGGGCGGACGCTGGAACAGCAAGGGCGTGCGCGCCGTCTACTGCTCGATCGATCCGTCGACTGCGATCCTCGAGGTTGCGGTTCATAAGGGCTTCAGGGCGCTCGACACGATAGCGCATGTCATGACGGCAGCGATCGTCAGCGATGTCGCGGATGTGCATATCGTCGACCCCGCCGCCGTGCCCAACCCCAACTGGTTGCGCCCGGGCATTCCGAGCTCCGGGCAACAGGCGTTTGGCGACGATCTTCTGCAACGGCACCGGTTCGTGGTGATTCCTAGCGCGGTATCGCAGCGTAGCTGGAACCTGATCTTCGACGCGAGCCTCGCCAGAGGGGCATACGCCATGAAGATCCAGGAGGCGTTTGCGCTCGACACACGGTTGCATCCACCTCCGGCCAAGTGACATAGCCGCCCCCATGTCCATCAGAACGAGGACGTGACCGGCAACAGAAGCACGGTGCTCAGTTGTTGCTGATTACCCGTGCCGGATTGCCGACCACCGTGGTGTTCGCCGCCACGTCGCGCGTCACCACAGCACCGGCGCCGACGATGGCGCCATCGCCGATCCTGACCCCGCCGAGGATGATGGCACTGCCGCCGATCCAGGCATTGTCGCCGATCTCGACCGGCCTGGCGATCTCCAGCCCTGCCTGCCGCCCCGCAGCCTCCTTGTGGTGCTCGGCGCAATAGATCTGCACATTGGGGCCGACCAGCGTTCCCTTGCCGATGCGCACTGAAGCCGTATCGAGAATGGTGCAGCCGGCATTGAGAAAAACGCGGTCGCCGAGAAAGATGTTGAAGCCATAAGCGCAGTGGAACTGCGCCTCGATCCGGGTGCCCTCGCCCGCCGCGCCGAGCAGCGTCCGCAATCCAGGCCCGATATCGCGACGCTGCCGGGGCGGCAGGCTGTTGTGCTCGAACACCGCGTCTCGCGCCGTGATGCGCAACGCCTCCAGTTCCGGATCGAGGCAGCAATACCACTCGCCCGCCGCCATTTTCATGCGTTCGCTTCCGGCCATGGCTGCAACTCCAGTTTCAACTTTGCCAAAGTACAAGTGGTGAAAATACGGAAGCGCCGGCGGCGACACCACCTCTGGTCAAATACCGGACCTATGGTAGCTTGCTCTCTCGGACCTGTCCCAAGCCGGCCATCGAGGGGATCAATCATGCTGTACATTTTTGCACTCCTGATTGGCATCGTTGCCGGGCTTCGCGCCATGACCGCGCCCGCCGCCGTCGCCTGGGGCGCCTGGCTTGGCTGGTTGCCGGTCGCGGACACCTGGGCGAGCTTCATGGGCCACTGGATCGCCGTCGGCATCTTCACCATCCTGGCCATCGCCGAACTGGTCACCGACCAGCTGCCCTCGGCGCCGAGCCGCAAGGTGCCGCAGCAATTCGGCACGCGTATCGTCTTGGGCGCTTTCACCGGCGCGGTGATCGGAGCGACCGGCGGCGCCACCATCGGCGGCCTGATCGCCGGCGCCGTTGGCGCGGTGATCGGCACGCTGGGCGGCGCCGAGGCGCGTAAACGCCTGGCCGCCGCCTTCGGCAAGGACCCGCCCGCCGCCTTCATCGAGGACGCGGTGGCGATCGTCGGCGGGCTTCTGATCGTGGCG
This sequence comes from Mesorhizobium sp. M0145, assembly GCF_040322355.1. Taxonomy (NCBI): domain Bacteria; kingdom Pseudomonadati; phylum Pseudomonadota; class Alphaproteobacteria; order Hyphomicrobiales; family Phyllobacteriaceae; genus Mesorhizobium; species Mesorhizobium sp. M0145. Next base: position 19,091 of record NZ_JAMYTK010000038.1, on the reverse strand, counting down.
GCGGTGGCATGACGGCAAAGACATTCGACGCCATTATCGTCGGTGCCGGGCAGGCCGGCCCACCGCTCGCCGGCAGGCTGAATGCGGCCGGCATGAGCGTGGCGCTGATCGAGCGAAAGCTGGTCGGCGGCACTTGCGTCAACACCGGCTGCACGCCGACCAAAACGATGGTGGCAAGCGCCTATGCCACGCATCTCGCCCGCTCCGCCGCGGATTACGGGGTAACGCTATCCGGTCCCGTCGGCGTAAACTACAAGGCGATCAAGGCGCGCAAGGACAAGGTCTCCAACGACGCCCGCGGCAATCTCGAAGACTGGATTGCCGGCATGGACAAATGCACGCTCTATCGCGGCCATGCGCGCTTCGTAAGCGCCAACACGGTGCGCGTCGGCGACGATCTGCTGAGCGCCGAAAAGATATTCCTCAACACCGGCGGGCGCGCCTCGGTGCCCGACCTGCCCGGCATCGACGGCATTTCTTACCTGACCAATTCCTCGATGATGGATCTCGACGTGCTGCCGCGCCATCTCATTGTTGTCGGCGGCAGCTACGTCTCGCTCGAATTCGCGCAGATGTTCCGCCGCTTCGGTTCCGAAGTTACGGTCATCGAAAAAGGCCCGCGTCTGATCGGTCGCGAGGACGAGGATGTCTCGGACGCCATTTTGTCGATCCTCGAAAACGAAGCCATTGCCGTCCATCTCGGCGCCGACGACATCCGCTTCGCCAGGCGAGGCAACGAAATCGCCGTGACCTTCTCGCCAGGCAAGGCGGCTGCGGTCGGCTCGCATGTGCTGCTGGCGCTCGGCCGCACGCCAAACACCGACGATCTCGGCCTCGACAAAGCCGGCGTCGAGGTCGACAAACGCGGCTTCATCGTCGTCGACGACCAGTTGCGCACCAGCGTGCCCGGCATCTGGGCGATGGGCGACTGCAACGGCAAGGGCGCCTTCACCCACACCTCGTACAACGACTACGAGATCGTCGCCGCCAACCTGCTCGACAACGATCCGCGCAAGGTCAGCGACCGCATCGAGGCCTATGCGCTCTATATCGACCCACCACTCGGCCGCTGCGGCATGACCGAAGCCGCGGTAAGGAAATCCGGCCGACGCGTCTTGGTCGGCCAGCGGCCAATGACCCGCGTCAGCCGTGCAGTCGAAAAAGGTGAGACGCAAGGCTTCATGAAGATCCTGGTCGATGCCGACACCAGGGAGATCCTCGGCTGTTCGGTGCTCGGCCCGGGCGGCGACGAGGCGGTGCACTGCGTGCTCGACCTGATGTATGCCAAGGCGCCGGTCAGCACGCTGGCGCGCGCCGTGCACATCCACCCGAACGTCTCGGAGCTTCTGCCGACCATCGCCCAGGAACTCAAGCCGCTGGTGTGACGGCCGGGTAGAATCGTGCGCCCATGGCGGCGCCGGCTGGACCAATCGACAGCCCAGCGGCAAAAGGGCATGTGTTCCGCCTCTTCTCCCGGAGCCATCCCATGCAGAAGTCCATCGAACGCGTCGCCGGCGACAGCGAAGGCGTTTCCTACGAATTCCCCGTCTTCCGCTTCGCCGGAACGGACAAGACGGCGCCTTCCGCCTATCTGCAGGCGGCACTTCATGCCGGCGAATTGCCGGGCGTCGTCGCCATCGAACGCTGATGCCGATGCTCAGCAAGGCGGAAGCCGAAGGCCGCATCACCGGCAATATGACCATCGTTCCCTGGGCCAATCCGATCGGCCGCGCGCAATATCTCTACGGCGACCATCAGGGCCGCTTCCATCTGGGCACGCGCACCAATTTCAATCGCGGCTTTCCGCGGCTCGCCGCGCCCGACCTCACGCTGCTGCCGGCGCACGGCACGGTCGACCAGCGGCTGAAAACGCGGCTGCTGCAGCTCTCCATCGGCCACGACATCGTGCTCGACCTGCATTGCGACGATGAAGGCCTCACCTATCTCTACGTCCACACGAGCCTGTGGCCGGCCATGGCGGACTGTGCGGCGGCCATGGGCGTCGATGCGGTGATGCTGTGGCACGAAGATCCCGACGGCACCTTCGAGGGCGCCTCAATCATGCCGTATCAGAACGCTCCAGCCGACGTCGCGTGCCTCGACCGGCGCGTCGCCACCACGGTCGAATATCGCGGCATACTCGATGTCGACGGCGCCCTCGCCGGTGCCGATGCCGAAGGGCTCTACCGGCTGCTGGTGGCGCGCGACGTCATCCAGGATCAGGCGCTGCCCGCGCCTGGCAGCTTCGTTGGGCTCGTCGCGCCGCTCGAAAACATCGAGATGATGCCGGCGCCCCGCTCGGGCGCGATCCTTTACGACGTGAAACCGGGCGACCGGGTAGCCAAGGGTGCGCGCCTTGCCACCATCGTCCACGCGCCCGGCGAGCCCGACGGCCGCACGGAAGTGTTGGCGCCGCAGGCGGGCCTCATCCTGACGCGGCGTTCCCGCCGCATCATCCGCGCCGGCGAAGACCTCCTGAAGCTGGTCGGCGACGGGACGAGCGCCGATGCAAGGTCGGGAACGTTGGAGGACTGACGCACCCCGCCAGGCTACCCCGAAATCGCCTGTCGCGCCTTGGCCTCCAGCCATTCGGCCATCTGCCGGTACGGCACCGGACCATGGCTCACGCGGGCGACGCCGAGTTCGGCAAGCCTCTGGCGCGGCGGCACATGCGCCAGGGCAATGATGTTGACCGGCAATGCCGTTGCCTCGCAGAGCGCCTCGATCAGGCCTTCATCGGCAAGCCCCGGCGCAAAGAAGCCATGCGCTCCGGCCCTTTCGTAGGCGTGCGCCCGCTCGATCGCCTGATCGAGAAGAGCCTTGTCGTGCGCATTCGGTTTAGTCTTCAGGAAAATGTCGGTTCGGGTGTTAATGAAGGCCGGAATACCCGACGTCTTCACCGCCGCTGCAGCCGCTTCGATCCGCCTCACCTGTATGGCGATGTCGTGCAGCCCACTGCCGCCGACGATCTGATCCTCGAAATTAAAGCCGACGGCTCCTGCCTGCACGGCGAGCGTCACGCTGCGGGCGACAACCTCCGGAGCGACCCCGTAACCCCCCTCGAGGTCCATGGTTACCGGCACATCCACCGCCGCAACGATGCGTTTGATGTTTTCGAGCGCCAGTTCCAACGGGATTTTCTCGCCATCCGCGAATCCGAAAGCGGCCGCGACCGGCCAGCTTCCGGTGGCGATGGCCTTGGCCCCTGCTTTCTCGATGATCTTGGCGGAGCCTGGGTCCCAGGCATTGTAGAGGACAATCGGGTTTCCCTTGACATGGAGGGAATGGAACGTCCGTGCGCGGTCGAACTGCTGGGTCATTTGATGTTTTCCCGTCTTCCTGCTGTTTGATGCAGAGTCTAGGCAGGACGGCCGGTCTTGGCCATGTGCCATGGGTTGCGAAAGCGGCAGCCACCCCACAGACTTTCAAACCTGTTGCGCATACCGCTTTTCGCGGCTATGGATTTCGCCATGAATATGCGTTCGATCAAGACCATTTGGTGGTGGGCTCGCTGACAGCGGCCTGTTCGAACGCGTTCGCGTGACAATAGAGGGTGGCCGCAGCGGAATGTCCGGGCGGCCATTTGTTTTTTCAAGCCATTCCCGGGTCCGTTGCCCCAAAGACGCTGATGGAGACGGCAATGACGACGAAAATTCTGGAGAATGGCGCCGAGCGCTTCGTCACAGCAGGTGGCGTGGCGATTACCCGCCAGCGCCATGACCGGCCTTACGAGGGGGCGATCGACGGCTATGTCGATGGCCTGAATTCGCGCCGCGGCGCCGTGTTTTCCTCGAATTACGAATATCCCGGCCGCTATACGCGCTGGGACACCGCCATCATCGATCCGCCGGTGGTGATCTCGGCACGCGGCCGCGCCATGCGCATCGAGGCGCTGAACCGCCGCGGCGACGTGCTTTTGCCGGTGATCGGCACGGTGCTTGCCGGCCTTGACGATGTCACGATCGCCGAGACGTCCAACAAACTCATCCGCCTCGAGGTCGCCAAGCCCGATCGTATCTTTACCGAAGAGGAACGCAGCCGCGTTCCCTCCGTCTTCACCGTGCTGCGCGCCATCACGGCTTTGTTCAAGACCGAGGAAGACGCCAATCTCGGCCTCTATGGCGCCTTCGGCTACGACCTCGCCTTCCAGTTCGATCCGGTCGACTACAAGCTCGAGCGCAAGCCAAGCCAGCGCGATCTCGTGCTGTTCCTGCCCGACGAGATCCTCGTCGTCGACCACTATTCGACCAAGGCCTGGACCGACCGCTACGACTATTCCGGCGATGGCTTCTCGACCGAAGGCCTGCCGCGCGACGAAATCGTCGAGCCGTTCAGGACCGCCGACCGCATCCCGCCGCGCGGCGACCACGAGCCCGGCGAATATGCCAAGCTGGTGCGCAAGGCGATGAAGAGCTTCGAGCGCGGCGACCTGTTCGAAGTGGTGCCGGGGCAGATGTTCTACGAACGCTGCGAAACCCAGCCCTCCGAGATTTCCCGCAAGCTGAAGAGCATCAACCCTTCGCCCTATTCCTTCTTCATCAATCTCGGCGAGGGCGAATATCTGATCGGCGCCTCGCCGGAAATGTTCGTGCGCGTCAACGGCCGCCGCGTCGAGACCTGCCCGATCTCCGGTACCATCAAGCGCGGCGACGACGCCATCTCCGACAGCGAGCAGATCCTGAAGCTGCTCAATTCGAAGAAGGACGAATCCGAACTCACCATGTGCTCGGACGTCGACCGCAACGACAAGTCGAGGGTCTGCGAGCCGGGCTCGGTGCGCGTCATCGGCCGCCGCCAGATCGAAATGTACTCCCGCCTGATCCACACCGTCGACCACATCGAGGGGCGGCTGCGCGAAGGCATGGACGCCTTCGACGCCTTTCTGTCGCATGCCTGGGCGGTCACCGTCACCGGCGCGCCGAAATTATGGGCCATGCGCTTCATCGAGCAGAACGAGAAGAGCCCGCGCGCCTGGTATGGCGGGGCGATCGGCATGGTCAATTTCAACGGTGACATGAACACCGGCCTGACGCTTCGCACCATTCGCATCAAGGACGGCATCGCCGAGGTACGCGCCGGCGCCACGCTGCTCTTCGACAGCATTCCCGAGGAAGAAGAAGCCGAAACCGAACTGAAGGCATCCGCCATGCTCTCCGCCATCCGCGACGCCAAATCAGGCAATGCCGCCAGCACCGAACGCAGCACCGCGCGTGTCGGCGACGGCGTCAACATCCTGCTGGTCGACCACGAGGACAGTTTCGTCCATACGCTCGCCAACTATTTCCGCCAGACCGGCGCCAACGTCTCGACGGTGCGCACGCCGGTGCCGGACGAGATCTTCGACCGGCTGAAGCCAAACCTGGTCGTGCTCTCGCCCGGCCCCGGCACGCCGAAGGACTTCGACTGCGCCGCCACCATCAAGCGGGCCCGTGCGCGCGACCTGCCGATCTTCGGCGTCTGCCTCGGGCTGCAGGCGCTGGCCGAGGCCTATGGCGGCGAGCTGCGCCAACTGCACATCCCGATGCATGGCAAGCCGTCGCGCATCCGCGTGTCGAAGCCGGGCATCATCTTCTCCGGCCTGCCCAAGGAGGTGACGGTCGGCCGCTATCATTCGATCTTTGCAGATCCGGTGCGGCTGCCCGATGGTTTTGTCGTCACCGCCGAGACCGAGGACGGCATCATCATGGCCTTCGAGCACCGCAAGGAGCCGATCGCCGCAGTGCAGTTCCACCCGGAGTCGATCATGACGCTCGGCCACAATGCCGGCATGCGCATCATCGAGAACATTGTCGCGCACCTGCCGCGCAAGGCCAAGGAAAAGGCCGCTTAATTCGAGGGCTCAGCGTTGGGATCTTTTCCCCAGTGACCGCGGCAGAAATCAAAGCCGCCGCCAGGCAGAAGGTCGCCAGCCTCGCCTTCTGGTCGATCGTCGTCGCCTGCGTCGTGCTCGGCCTGAAGCTGGTGGCCTGGTACGTCACCGGTTCGGTCGCGCTTTATTCGGACGCGCTGGAATCGATCGTCAACGTCATTGCCTCGGCCGCCGCCTATTGGGCGATCCAGGTCAGCTACAAGCCAGCCGACCAGGACCATCCGTTCGGCCACCACAAGGCCGAGTATTTCTCGGCCGTCCTCGAAGGCGTGCTGATCGTGCTTGCCGCCTTGCTGATCCTCAATGAGGTCTGGTGGTCCTGGCAGCATCCTGCGCCGCTGGAACAGCCATGGACCGGCCTTGCCGTCAATGGCGTCGCAACGGTCATCAACGCTGTCTGGGCCTTGACGCTGATCCGCACCGGCCGAAGCGAAAAATCGCCGGCTCTCGTTGCCGACGGCAGGCACATCATGACCGACGTGGCGACCTCGGTCGGTGTGTTCATCGGCCTGGTCGGCGCCGTACTGACCGGCTGGCAGGTTCTCGATCCGGCACTTGCGGTGATCGTGGCGCTGAACATTCTGTGGCAGGGCTGGCACGTCATCGGCTCGTCGATGAACGGGCTGATGGACCGCGCCGTCGACACCCAGGAACATATCCGCATACGCGACATCATCTCGGCCAATTGCAAGGGCGCGCTCGAGGTCCACGACCTGAAGACGCGCATCGCCGGCCGCGCCACCTTCATCGAGTTCCACCTGGTCGTCGACGCCGACATGTCGGTCGGCGCCAGCCACGTCATCTGCGACCGCATCGAGGACGCGCTGCAGGCAGAGATCCCTTCCGTCCGCGTCATCATCCATGTCGAGCCCGACGACGAGGCGAAACTGCCCAAGGGCACGACGGCCGTGCCCTTTGCGTGAAGCGATAGCGGGACGCCGCCATCCAAAACCTTGAGGTCGGCGGGACAGCACCCCCCTTTGTCCTGCCGGACATCTCCCCCTCAAGGGTGGAGATTGGATGTCGCTTCGGCTTTCGCCAACCTCCACGAAGAGCGCTGTCGGCGAAGCTGCAAATCTCCCCACTTGAGGGGGAGATGTCCGGCAGGACAGAGGGGGGCGCGAAGGATCGCTGCAGCTCTCATTCCGAGCCGCTGCACGCCATGGATTCCAGGGCCTGATCCGACGAACTTTCCAACGCTGCCTCCGCGAAATCGTCGTCAACCGGACCTATCACTCTGTCCAGCCAGGCCCAATCCTGGGCAAGAGGCTCGATTATGACGCTCTGGCCGTGGCGGCGGATCAAAACCTCTTCGGTGTCGAAACGGTACTCCTTCGGCAAGCGCACCGCCTGCGAGCGGCCGGACCAAAACACCTTTGTCTTGCGCATTGCATCCACCTCCTCGTCACATTCGGCTAATTTCGAACCGGGGATCCGAACTACGATCAAGGCCCGCAGGCAGCCTGCGGCATCGGCTCCAGCCGGTAGACCTTGTCGTCGGACATTGTGTCGCCCTCCGCCGAACACAGATCGATGATCGGCAGACCGCTGTTCGGGTTGGCCAGCATCATCGTGCCGTTGGCGCCGCGGCGAAGGAAGACCTCCTGTTGCGCGATATCGCAGGAGGCACCACCCGTCTTCGCGCTCGCCGCGCAGCGCCACTGGTCGCCCTCGCCCTGACAGTTATAGACCTGCGTGACCTTGGCCGATTTCTGCCGCGTGGTAACCGAAACGGCGATATCGGCGCCGCTTGGCCAATTGGCCGGATCGCCCTCCTTGGCGAAAGACGCCAGCTCGACCGGTCCGCGGAAAACCCTGATCGACCGGGTCAGCTGATCGGGATGCGAGCCGAGATGCGCGGCGTCGTAGTCGCGTCCGTAGCAGAAGGGCTGGTCCGGCTTCAGCCGCTCGCGCAATGGCGGGCCAAGGGCCGGGTCGATCGGGTCGATGCGCGCGAACTCCGCCTTGCAGGTGGCGGCCGGCATCGGGTCGAGCCTGAAGCCGTTGTCGTCCTTGCCCAGCGCCTGCCTTTCGTATTCCGCCTTGCCGAGCTCGTCTTCCGATCCGGCGTCGAGATAGAGATCGGGCTGCACGTCCGAGACGATCAGCCGGCCTTTGTCGTCGACCTTCAGCGAAGCCATGGTGCGATCGCAGTCCATGCCGCAGCGGATCGGGCCGGTCTTGCCGTCCTCCGACTCATGACTGCACCAGCCGCCGAGCCATTCCGGCGCCTCGGCGCCGCGTACCGTCGTCGCCATGAAGCCATTGTAGGAGGAATCGATGCCGGTGCTTGGCTCCTCGTTTGGTCGGCTGACCGGATCGCGGCCGTAATAGAAGAAGATGCGCGCCACCTTCTGCTGCGGATGCGACTTGAGATGCGCGGCGTCGTAGACGCGGCCGAAGCAAGCGTCCTTGCCGTCGGGGCTGAGCTCGGTGAGCTTGAGCGTGTCGTCGGCGAAAGCAGCACCGGCGACGGCGGCAAGCAAGGCAACCCCAACTCCGGCGCCCATCACGGTCCTTGATATCATGCTGGCTCCCCCTGCCCCGACAAGACGTGGCTTCAATTTATGCTAGGATTGAGGTCGAGGCCACGCAAATTGCGCGGGCCGGCCAAATGGGAGATGAAGCCATGCGACGCCGCGATATTTTCCGCGTCGGTCTTGCCGGGGCCGCCGGGCTGTTCGGGCTGCGCCCCATCAAGGCCGCAGCTAGTGAAGTCAAGCCGGCGGCTGCCGAAGAGGAAAGGCAAAAGGTCGCCTATCACCTCAGCGACCTCGACAAGGTCAATTTCGTGCTCGGCAACATCAAGAACCACTTCGAAGGCACCGACGGCAAAGTCGACATCGCGCTTGTCGTGCACGGCCCGGCACTTGCCGCCTTCAAGTCGAAGGGCATATCGGCCGCCATTTCCGGGCGGTTCGCCGGCCTTGTCCAGGATGGGCTCAGCCCGCACGCTTGCGCCAACACCATGCACGGCATGGATATCGGCCTGGCCGACCTGCTCGACGGCTTCCATGCAGCCGACAGGGGCGGCGTCGTCAAGCTCGCCGAATTGCAACGCCAGGGCTACGCCTATCTCAGGCCATAGGGCAATTCCAGGAAAAGTGTGAAACGGTTTTCCGTCCGGAATTGCGTCAAGACAAAGAGGGAGCGGTTCGCCGTTTCCGTGAAACGGTGAACCGCTCTAAACTTTTACGGACTTGAACGCGAGGACTGCGAGGGCCTACGAAGAGCAGGCAGAGTCCCCGGAGGAATAGACGTGCCAGCCACCACCACCCTTGTCAGCCCCTCTCTGGTCATCCCCGACCTTGCCGGAAAGGCGGTCCTGGTCACCGGCGCCTCGACCGGCATCGGCGCGGCGCTCGCACTCGCCTACGCCGCGCAGAAATGCCGCGTCGCGCTGCACTACAATTCGAGCCGGGTGGCTGCCGAAAACCTGGCCGCGACCATTCGCAACGGTGGCGGCGAAGTGTTCCTCACCCAGGGCGATTTCTCGATCCCCGCCGATGTCGAGCGCGTCGTCGAGGACAGTGCGCAACATTTCGGCCGGCTCGACGGCCTCGTCAACAATGCCGGCGGCATGCTCGGCCGCGTGGCCTATGCCGAGCAGACCGAGGCGCATTACGACGCGGTGATGGACCTCAACGCGCGTTCCGTGCTGACAGCTTCGCGCAAGGCAATCCCATGGCTGAAGCGGCAGGGTGGCTTCATCGTCAACACCTCCTCGATCGCCGCGCGCAACGGCGCCGGCGGCGGCGCCGGCCTGTACGGCTCGGCCAAGGCCTTCGTCTCCAACGTCACGCGCGGCATGGCCAAGGAGCTGATCGGTTTCAACATCCGCGTCAACGCGGTGGCGCCCGGCACGATCGCGACACCTTTCCACGAGCGCTACTCGACCGACGACCAGATGAAAGGCATGATCGCCACCATCCCGCAGGGCCGCGCCGGCACCGCCGAGGACTGCGTTGGCGCCTATCTGTTCCTCTCCTCCGATCTGTTGAGCGGCTACATCACCGGCCAGGTGATCGAGGTGAATGGCGGGCAGTTGATGCCGTAGACGGCGAACTGCATACTCCTGGTTGCGTCATCTCAACGGAGCAAAGCGAATGTACGGACTGATCGGCAAGATGCGGGCGATGCGCGGCCAGCGTGACGCAATGATGGATATCCTGCTCGCCAGCACCGGCGCCATGCCCGGCTGCCTGAACTACATCATCGCCACCGACCCGGCCGATGCCGACGCGATCTGGGTGACCGAAGTGTGGACCGACGCCGAAAGCCACAAGGCTTCGCTGCAGCTGCCCGAAGTCCAGGCGGCAATCGCCAAGGCACGGCCGATCATCGCCGGCTTCGAGTTCCAGGTGGAGACGCATCCTGTTGGCGGGTTCGGGTTGGCGGCGGCGAAGGCGGGATAGAGGAGAGGCCGGCGGGACAGCGCCCCCCTCTGGCCTGCCGGCCATCTCCCCCTCAAGTGGGGAGATTGGCAGCTTCGCCGACAGCGCTCTTTTTTGGAGATTGGCGAAGGCCGACGTGACATCCAATCTCCCCACTTGAGGGGGAGATGTCCGGCAGGACAGAGGGGGGCGCGAAGGATCGCTGCGGATGGTTGGTGCCATTACCACCCAAGCCCTTTTCCGCGCAAAAAGGGTTCGCATTTTTTCGCGACCGGTCTAAGAGCCCATCTATGGATTCTTCCCCGAACCCGCCGGCCATCGAGCACCTGGCGCGGATCCACAAGGCTTGGCAGTGGCCGGTCCTGGTGGTGGTCTCGGTGCTGTTTGCCGGCGCGCTGGAACTCGCCGCCCTGCCCGCCGCGCTCTTGATCGGACCGATGCTGGCGGCCATCGCTGCCGGCACCAACGGCGCCACGGTGCGCGTGCCGCGGGTTCTGTTCGGCTCAGCCCAGGCGGTCGTCGGCTGCCTGGTCGCCAGTTCCATCTCGGCCGATATCTTTCCCGTCTTCTACAGGGAATGGCCGCTGTTCCTTGGCGTCGTGATGGCGACGGTCGCGGCATCCAGCCTGCTCGGCTGGCTGATCAGCCGCTGGCGCATCCTGCCCGGCACCACCGCGGTCTGGGGCTCGTCGCCGGGCGCCGCCACCGCCATGGTGCTGATGGCCGGTGCCTTCGGCGCCGACCAGCGCCTCGTCGCCTTTATGCTATATCTGCGCGTCATCTGCGTCTCAATGACGGCAGCCCTGGTGGCCAAGCTCTGGGTCGACACCTCGGGCATCGAGGTGCCGGCCATCGTCTGGTTTCCGCCGATAGACCCGCAAGGCTTGGCCGCAACATTCGGCGTGGCGCTGGTTGGCGGCCTCGCCGGAAAGCTTTTCCGGCTGCCCTCGCCGTTATTCCTCGGCACCTTCATTTTCGGCACCGTGATCCATCTCGGGCTCGGCGTGACCATGCAGTTGCCGCCCTGGCTGCTCGCCTTGAGCTATACGATGATCGGCTGGAGCATCGGCCTGAATTTCACCAGGGCCATTTTGCGCCACGCGGCCCGCGCGCTGCCGCAGATCGTCGGCTCGATCATTGCCCTGATCGTCTTTTGCGGCGGCCTCGCCTTCCTGATCAGCCGCCTGCTCGGCATCGATCCGCTGACCGCCTATCTGGCAACCAGTCCCGGCGGCATGGACAGCGTCGCCATCATCGCCGCCGCCGCGCAGCATGTCGACATCTCCTTCGTCATGGCGCTGCAATCGGCACGCTTCCTGATCGTGCTTCTGGTCGGCCCAAGCGTGGCGCGGCTGGTGGCGAGAAGCCTCAAACCATAGCAGCTTGCCTCTGCCTGCTTCGCAGCCGGTTTTCCTGAAACCGGTCGCACTTTGCTGCCGCCGACCGTATCGGGCCAGCACGCGCACGAGCTCAAAAAATAACTTGACTCAAATACTCAGATTTGAGAGCCCCCTTCCGTCAATGTTGTACGGAAGAGTGGAGACGAGTTGATGCGGATACGGACGATGACATGGCTCCTGGGGATATCATTGCCGGGCAGCATGGCCCTGCTCGGCCTGTCCGCGCCGGCTCACGCCCAGGACCAGGGCGGCGTCACCGTTCTCAACAAGATCGAGGTCGATGCCGAGAGCGACGAGATCCTCGTGCAAGACGGCTACGTCGCCAAGAAGGACCGCATCGGCACCAAGACCGACACGCCGATAGTCAAGATTCCGCAAGCGGTTTCGGTTGTGACGCAAAAGCAGATCGAGGACCAGAAGCCACGCACGCTGAACGAATCGCTCGGCTATGTCGCCAGCGCCAATCCGAACAGCTTCGGCTTCGACACCCGCTATGATGCCTTCTTCCTGCGCGGCTTCCAGGCCTTTTACAACGGTATGTTCCGCGACGGGCTGCGCCAGTACAACGGCCCCTCGGCCTGGTTCAAGACCGAGCCCTACGGCATCGAGGGCGTCACCATACTGAAGGGTCCGGCCTCCTCGCTTTACGGCATCAGCGGTCCGGGCGGCATCGTCAATCTGGTCACCAAGCGCCCCAAGGAAGAACAGTTCCGCGAAGTCGAAATGCTGCTCGGCGCACGCAATCATTTCCAGGCCGCACTCGACGCTTCCGGCCCGGTGAACGAAGACGGCAGCATCCTCTATCGCTTCACCAGCCTCGGCCGCACCAGCGACACCGACCTGGTCGGTTATCCCGACGACAAGATCTATCTGGCGCCGGCAGTCACCTTCAAGCCGGATGAGGACACCAAGCTGACCATCCTCGGCGAATATTCGAAATCCGTCACCGGCGGCACCGCTGCCTTCTACAATTCGGGCGGCGCTCTGACGGACCTTTATGAGGGCGATCCCGCCTGGAACGACTTCGACCAGACCCAGGGCCGCATCGGCTACGAGTTCGAGCACCGTTTCAACGACGTGCTGACGGTCCGGCAGAATCTTCGCTACAGCGCCGTCGACAGCGACATCGAGTACAGCGGCCATTACCCGGACGGCCCGGATCTGAAACGCTACTGGGGCCACTACACCGAGACCATGAAGAACTTCGTCGTCGACAACATGGCGCAGTTCGAATTCGATACCGGCCAGGTCAGGCACACGGCGGTAGCCGGCATCGACTACGCCTGGTCTAATTATGACGCCGACAGCGGTATCTCCTATGTCTCCGTCGACGACATCAAGGCTGCTCCGGTTCCTTACTATGGCGGGCAGGAGATGAACCAGCTCGGCGCCTATCTGCATGACCAGATGGAGTGGAACGATTTCACCCTGTTCGCCAGCGGTCGCTACGACTGGGCCGACACCACCTCGACCGCCGCCGACTTCACCAAGTCCAAGCAGAACGACAGTGCCCTTTCCGGGCGGCTCGGCCTGTCTTACCAGACCGAATGGGGCATCACGCCCTATGTCAACTATTCGACGTCGTTCTCGCCCAATATCGGCTTCGTCTATGACGATGTCAGCAGCCCCATCGGTCGTGTCGCCCGTCCGACCATCGCGACGCAGAAGGAAATCGGCGTCAAATACGAGTTTGCCGATTACAACGCCGCCATCAGCGCCGCTCTGTTCGACATCGACCAGAAGGATGGCGTCGTCTTCGACGCCTCGACCGGCATCAACAAGCAGCGCCAGCTCGACCTCAACTCGCGCGGCGTCGAGCTGGAAGCCAGCGCCTCGCTCGACAACGGCCTCAGCATACTCGCCTCTTACACCTATCTGCGCGTGAAAATCGAACGCGGCGCCACGGGAACCGCAGGCAAGGAACTGTCGGCAACGCCAAATCACATCCTGTCGCTCTGGGGGCAGTACCAGTTCGAGGACGGCACGCTGCAGGGGCTCGGGCTGGGCAGCGGCGTTCGCGTCGCCGGCAGCAGCTATGGCGACGACACCAACACCTTCAAGAACGACGCGCGCGCCTTCGTCGACGCCTCGCTCTCCTACGATTTCGGCTACCGCAATCCCAAGCTCGAGGGCGTGAAGCTGCAGGTCAACGCCAAGAACCTGTTCGACACTCAAAAATCCATCTGCTCGGCCGGCTATTGCTACCGCGACGAGGGCCGCTCGCTGTTCGCTAGCCTGCGCTACCGCTTCTGATGTCGATCGCCGTTTCCAGCCAGGCATCGACGCCTGTCGCGATCGTCCTGGCGATCGGCGGGCTCTACGTCGCGCAGAGTGTGATCGGCGGCATCACCTGGGCGGGCCTGCCGGCGGTGATGCGCGACCAGGGCCTGCCGCTCGACCGGATCGGCCTGGTCTCGCTGATCGCGCTGCCATGGGCGCTCAAGTTTCTATGGGCGCCGGCCGTCGAGCGCTATCGGCTGCCGCCGGTCGGCAAGAACCGCACCGGCACGATCGTAGCCGCCGGTGGGCTCGTGTCCATCGCCGGGCTGTGGGCCGTCGGCGCGCTCGGCCCGGAGGGCTGGTGGCCGGTTCTGGCCTGCCTGACCATCGTCGCCTTCGCCGCCTCGACGGTCGACATTGCCTGCGATGGTTTCGCCGTGCAGAGCCTGGCTAAGGAAAACCACGGCTGGGGCAATGCCGCGCAGGTCGGCGGCGCCTATCTCGGCTCGGCCATCGGCGCCGGCCTGTTTCTGCTTCTGGTCGACGCTTATGGCTGGCGCATCGCCGTTTGGGCGATGGCCTTGCTGCTCCTGCCGCTCGGTCTGCCCTTCCTGCTCGGCGTGGCCAGCCGCGCGCGCGAGGAGACGCGCGCGCATGTTCCCAGCCTTCTCGACGCGTTGAAGCGTCCCGAAATTCGGCGCGGCCTGGCAGCGTCGGCCATCTATGTCCTGGCCCAGAAGGCGGCACTCGCCATGCTCGGACCATTCCTGATCGACGCCGGGCTCGACCTCTCGATGGTCGGACTTGTCAACGGCGTCGGCAGCATGTTCGTCGGCCTGGCTGCCGCACTCGCCGGCGGCGCTCTCGTCAGATGGTTCGGCCCGCGCAACGTGCTCGTCCTGGCGCTTTTCCTGCAGGCCGGATCGCTGTTCTTCTTTTCGGTCTTCGATTTTCTTGGTGACTTCTCGACCACCGCTTTGATGGCCATCGCGGTGCTCAGCTCGTCCGGCTTCATGGCTCTCGGTTTCGTCGCGCTTTACGCGCAGTTCATGCGCTGGTCAGATCCAAGACAGGCGGGCGTCGACTTCACGCTGTTCCAGTGCATGGACGCACTGATGAGCATGGCCGGCGGGATCGCGGCCGGCTACGCGGCGCAGTATTTCGGCTATGGCGCGTTCTTCGCCGGCGCCGGCCTCGTCGCGCTGCTGGCCGCCCCGGCGATCGCCTTCGTATCCGACCGCCGCTGACTGCGGAGCATCGTCGCGCACTATTCTTCGCCGCCGTCCGCCGCTTGCGTCCCTCGGCGCCAGTAGGCGATGACCAGATGCCGGTCGCGCGGCACACCCCACTCCTTGCGGACAATCCTGCGGATCTCGCGGAAATCACCGAACTCGCATCCGGCCCAGACATAGAGATTGTCGGCAAGCGCGGTCCGGCTCCGCTGCCGCAGCACCGCTGGCAACAGGCTGGCTGTGCCAGCCTCGCGCCCATGCCGATAGAGCCAGGTGACGGCAACGGTCTCGCCTGCGGCCAGCGCGATCCGGTCGTCCGGGCCGTCGACCTCGATGAACGCTTCGGCGCGGGTTGACGGCGAAAGCTGCTCCAGCATCCTGCCGATCGCCGGAAGCGCGGTGTCGTCGCCGAGCAGCAGCAGGTTTTGCGCCTCGGGCACGCCGCCGCCACCGGGTCCAATCATGCCGATGACCTCGCCGGCAACCGCCTTTTCGGCGAAAGCGGCCGCCGGCGTATCCATACCGGGGTGGAGGACGAAATCGACATCCAGCCAGCCGCTTGCGGCGTCCAGTGCCCGGATCGTGTAGACCCGCACGACGAGCGCGTCCTCGCCCGACGGCCAGACCATCAGGCCGTCGGCGCCCATCGACGGCCACACGGGCAGCCTGCCGCGCGGCGGCAGCAGCAGCCGCACATGCAGGCCGCCACGGCCAAAGCGGCCGAGATCGTTGCCGGCGAAGCGGACGCGCTGCATATGCTGAGAAATCCGCGTCGAGGACACCACCGTGATCTCGCGGAAGAACACCGGCGTGCCGGCATCGCTGCCGTCGCCCTGCCAGGCGATGCCCCTGATCGTGCCGAGATGTTGCGAAAAATGGCCGGCAACCGCCATCTTCATGTAGGACAGGCAGGTTTCATCCTCGGCCGCGACGCGGATCAGCACGCTGTTGTCACCGAGCGTCGCCTTCAACGAGCCGTAATGCGTGCGAAATTCCCAATGATCGGCAAGGCCGGTATCGATCTCTGATTCGCCGTGCTCGGCGCGCAGCCTGTCCATCGCCGACCGGATGGCGGCACCGCTGATCCGGGTTTGCGCACTCAATTGCTCCATCGCTCAGCCTTTCGGTGCCGTTTGAATTCGAGATCGCCCTAGACGTCGGCGCCTTTGCGGCATGCCACAGCCGGCCTGGCGTTTCCACTAAAAGATGATAAACAGAGTCATGTTTTTGGCATTAAGCCAATGAGTTCCGCGCGAGCAACGGCGGCCGTGTCGGCGAGGTGGCCTAAAGGGCCTCAAAATGTCCTTCAGCTGATCACCAGGCTGGAGATGCGGTCGTCGTCCAGGGTGAACGCCATGTCGCCCTCGCCGTTGAAGCCGTTGCCTGTGACGGCAATGCGGACGTGATAGGTCTCGCCCGCCGGTTCGATACGAATGATACTAAGTTTGGACTGCACGCCGATATTGTCCGACTGGTTCCAGCGCGCAATCTGCTCGCGGCCCTTGAACGACCGGCCCCAGTCGCTCAGGAAGGCATCGGGCGTGAACGTCTCGAGGAAAGCTTTGGTGTCGCCGGCATTGGTGGCTTCGACAAAGCGGCGGATGGCATCGGGCGTGGTCATTTCCTTCCTCCAGGTGGCCTAATCCAGCCGGTGCATCAGATCGTCGTCCAGCCAGCGGGCGAAGAAATAGACCAGTTGCTTGTGCCACCACGGCCATTCATGCGCGGCATCGCCGCCCCAATAATCGACCCAGGCCGGAATCGACTTGTCACGCAGGATCTGTTCCAGCGCCTGCGTATCGGCCAGCATCCGTTCCTCCCAGGCACCCTGCCCGCAGCAGAAGATCAGCCGCAGCGCCTTCAGCCTGCCAAGCAGCCCCGGATCGACGATACCCGGCAGGTAGTCGAGCGGCGAGTTGAAGAAAATCTGTCCGTCGAGCGCGCTGCCGAAGAAATCGTGGGTCGAATAAACCCCTGACAGCGCGATGACGCCGCTGGCCAGTTCCGGAAAGCGGAAGACGAAATTCGACGAATGATAGCCGCCCATGGAGCAGCCGCAAAACAGCGGCTTCAGCGTACGCCCGCCATTGGCCTGGGCCGCGGCAGACAGGAGTTCCGGCAGCGCCTCTTCGCGCACATAGCGGAAATACGCTTCATGCCGGGCGATGCGATGGGCCGGCTCGGCATGGCGGTCGAAGAAGGATTCCGCATCGATGCCGTCCAGCGTGAACAACTGGATGCGACCCGTGTCGACGAACTCGGCGAGAGCCGAAACCGCGCCGGAATCCTCGAACTGGTAGAACCGCCCTTGCGAAGTCGGGAACACAACCACGGGTCGGCCGGCATGGCCGTAGCGCTTGTATTCCATGTCGCGGCCGAGGTTGCGGCCAAAACCCTTGTGGTACGAAACGTCCATCGCCTCACGCCTTTTCCGCATGGATGTAGTCGACCGCCCGGCGCAGCGCCTTCGGGTCGGGGGAGCGCAGCTGATAGGCGTAGTTTCCCATGGCGCGGCTGAAAACCTCCTCGATGGCGTGATGATGGACGATCATGCCGCCATGGGCGGCCAGCACGTCGGCATGGCTGTGCACATAGCTGAGATGCCGCTTGCGGCTGGCATAGGCGGTGAAATACTTGCCCCTGTAAGGGCCGCCGGCGGCGTCCTTGACCACCATGTCGGCCCAGGCGGCATAGACATCGATATCGAAGGTGTAATTGATGGCATCGGTCATCCAGGCGCCAGGCGGCCGCATGTTGACCTCCAGCGCGATGACCCGGTCGTCCCTGGTTTCGAACAGCTCGATGTGGAAGAAGCGCTCGCGCACGTCGAACGCCTTGAGGATTTTCCTGCCGGCCTCCTCGACCGCCCGGCTGATCTCGGGAAAACAGACATAGCTCATATGGCGGTCGCGGTTGACCACCTCCATGACGCTCTGGTCGTAGCGGTGGCTGGCGGCCAGCACCACCTCGCCGTCGCGGTTGACCAGCCCGTCATAGGTCACCACCAGCCCTTCGATGAATTGCTCCATGACGAAGCTGACGCCTTCCGGCTTGTCCCTGAAGAAGCTGTCGAGTTCGCCGGCGTTGGAGATTTTGAACGTGTTCGAGGCGCCGGAGCCGGAATCCGGCTTCACCACCACGGGATAGCCGACACGGCGGATGAAGGTCATGGCGCCGGCGCGGTCGGAGCATTTGCGCTGCGCAATGGTCTCGACGCCGCTCTTGCGGAAGAACGCCCGCATGCGGCTCTTGCGTTTCAAATTCTTGACGAAGTCGAGCTTGGTGCCGAAGATGTTGAAGTCGGTGCGGATATTGGCTTCCAGCTCCAGCCAATGCTCGTTGAGCGATTCGAACCGGTCGACGCGGCCCCATTTGTGGATGAAATGGCCGATCGCCCGGAACACCGGCTCGTACTCCTCCATGTCGTCGATGCGGTAATATTCCGAAAGGGCTGCCTTCAATTTGCCGTCCAGCGCATCGAACGGCGCGTCGCCAATGCCGAGCACGGTGGCGCCGGCCTTCTTCAGCCGGTCGCAGAAATCGGCGCCATTGGCTGGAAAATGCGGCGAGAAGAACACGAAGTTCATGGACGATCCCTCCCGGCGGCGAGCCATCGCACCCCCGCCGACAATCGACTCTGGCGCATTTGCCGGGCTCGGGGAAGAGCAACTGGATCAGGTGAGCGGCTCGGTCCGCGAAAGGTGACGCCAAAACCGTGAAATAAAAAACCCGCCTCGACGGCGGGTCCTCGGCGCCAATCAGCACCATACCCAAATTAGTAGCATAGCTGCCGGCACAAAGCAAGAACAAAGTTGCTATAATCAGGAAAAATCGCTTTCATGTCGGCGCCGCGCCTTCATTGCAGCTTGGGTTCCTCGCCCCACGAAAATGGCTAGGGGATGCACACATCTTTTCGTTGCGTCGATGACTCCTCTGTGAGTTGCGGCGTCGGGTTGGTGTGTGATTCTGTAGGCGA
>NZ_JAMYTK010000037.1:0-41922 GCF_040322355.1 Mesorhizobium sp. M0145 | reverse complement strand
GCACTCGGCCAGTAGGGCAGTAGGCCAGTAGCGCAGTAGGCCAGGAGGGCAGTAGGGCAGGAGGGCAGTAGGGCAGTAGGGCAGTAGGGCAGTAGGGCAGAGGTTCGAGCGCCCTTAAGCATATTGCCCTACTGCCCTACTGCCTTATTCCCCTTACCACTATCCCCCAGCGCCAACTGGTCCGTGATCTCGAAGCGTTCGGAAGCACCGACGCGGATCATGTTCAGGCTGCCCTCGCGGGTGAAGCGGAATTCGCCGGGTGCGTCCGCACCGGCCGGCTTGCCGGCCTTGAAGCTGATGATGCGCGTGCCGCCATCGGGCCAGGTCACGGTCACGTCGGTCTTGTCGCCGGTGCGCACCACGCCTGCCTTGCAGCTGGTCATCGGCTGGCCGAGATAGCGCGCGCAGGGGATGGCGTTGCCGGCACCGGGTACCGGTGTCCCCGGCGGCTGAAGCCGCGCAACGGTCTGTGCGTCGGCCGGGGGCGCCGCGTTGGCCGCGCCGAAATTCCGGACGGGGTCGGCAGCCACGGGCGGCGATCCATCAACCTGTGCAGTCGAGGGGTTTCCAGCGGTCAGGGCCAAGCGGTAAGCGTCCTCGATCGCCACCCTGCCGATTGCGTCAGCGGAGTTCAGCGTTGTTTCGGGACCGGTTGCGCCGAGGCGCGTTGTCAGATCGGGCAGCGGTTGAGAGGCAGGGTTCTCCGTATCGGCCGCCGCCTGGGGCGTCACTTGCTGGGGATTGATGGGGTCGAGGTAGCGTGCGGGAGCCCATCCGCTCAGCTTCGGGTCGTCAATGTCTTGGACTTTGCACCACTTGTAGCCGCTGACGTCGCCGCAGCCGAGGTTTTTCACGCTCGATCCACTCGGCAGCCGCGCCTCGACCTTGCCCATAGCCGACGCCGTGGCGCGCACGTTCAGGAGATCATCCGGAGCAAGACCCGTCACAATCGAGATGATGGGCTCCGGCTCCTGGCCGTTGGCCGGCAACTCCGCCAGCATCAGCGGAGCAGCAACCATCGCAAGCAGCGTCGTCGGGAGTGTTACTGTGCGCCTAATCATCTGCCATGGGCGGTAGGTTCAATTGCCGAAGGCGCGGCCAGGCACGAAAGCGCCATCGCACGCCAGCCGGTTTTTATAGGCGACGAGGCGGCGCTGTGTAAGCCCGAAAAGGTGCCGCGTGTTGAATCGCGACCAGGCCACTTCCGTGAACTAACAGCCGGCAAAATATTGCACATTTCATGTAAATATGCACTCTCTCAAGTAAGGTTGAGGGGGGCAATATGGTCGACCTTGAAATATTTGCGCAGGTGGAAAACATAGTTCGCCAGCGTATCAAGAAAACGCGCGCCGAGATTGAGGCTTCACTTGGTCACATCGCCAACGGCAATCCGCTGGCCGCCGAACAGACCCTCTCCAGGCGCCTCGACAGGTTGCAGGTAAAGGCGTCGCTCAGCCGCACCGAAGCGGAGATGATATCGGCAGCGATCGACATGAGGTCTGCCGGGGAAAGAAAGGCCGCCGCCAAGCAGCCAGGGCCGGAGGCAATTCTCGGCCCAACGCTCGATTTCATCGGGATCGCATTCCTCGAGCGTGGGCGCCGTGCTGCCGATGCGGTTGGCCGCGTTGCCTTTCTCAACGGCAATCCACAAGGATCGGGTTTTCTGGTCGGGCCAAGGCTGTTCCTCACAAACAACCATGTGATTTCGTCGCCGGCGGATTCCCGGCGCTTCCAGGTTCAGTTCGATTATGAGCAGGACGGTGCGAATGCCGTGCGTACGCCGACGACGTTCCTGTTCGATCCTGAATCCTGTTTCGTGACCGATAGCATAGAGGGTCTGGACTACACGCTGATCGGAGTCGGCGAGCGGCGTTCCGGTCCAAAGGAACTGGGGGAGTTCGGTTTTATCTCGCTGTCGGATGCGCGCGACAAGCATATGCTCGGCGAAATCGCCAACATCGTTCAGCATCCCGATGGCCGCTTCAAGGAACTGGTGTTGCGTGAAAACCGGCTGGTGGCCCGCGACGAAACGGTGCAAGTGCTGCACTATGTCGCCGACACCGAACAGGGTTCGTCCGGTTCACCGGTCTTCAACAATGAATGGGAACCTATTGCCCTGCACCATTGGGCTGGCCCGTTCCACGAGGTGACGGGCATAGGTGGCTATGCGCTTGCGCGCGAGATCAACGAAGGCATACGGATCAGCGCCATCGTTGACGATCTGGGTGCTAGAAAGTCCAAGCTGCCGGGCTCCTCGGCATCGGCGGTTTCGCAAGCTCTGGCGATTTGGGCCGGCATGCCGCGCATGATGGACGAGACAGTTCGGCTGAACGCCGATATTCGCGAAGATGTGCCGGACAAGCCGGTGCAGCGGCCGGAACCGGATCGCAATCCGCCGGCGACGAGACACAATGCCGATGGCTCGGTCACCTGGACTTTTCCCGTCGAGATAAATGTCCGGGCGCCGCTGATCGACCGCGACGGAGGCGATGCGAGACGAAGCGACGGCAAAGGCCCGGCAAGCGAACCCGGGAAGGTGGCCATCGCCGAGGCCGCGGGTTGGAAAACAGAGGATTTCGACGATCGTGGAGGGTATGAGCCCGGCTTCATACCGGGCTTTGTCCTGGCAATGCCGACGGTTGCCAATTCACCCTACCGGTTGGCCAAAAACCTTCTTGCCAAACCGGGAGAGGACCCACACGAATTGCGCTACCATCATTTTTCGATCTTGATGAACGCCGATCGCAGGCTTGCCTTCGTCACCGCCTGCAATATCGATGGATTCCGCACCAAGGCGGTCAATCGTGAGGACAAGACGGTCATCGACAACCCGTCGCTTGTCGAATTGGGGGTGGAGTCGATTTCCGGTTCGGAAGCCAGCGATGCTTTCCGGCCGGATCGGCGCATCGACCTTGGCGAGCAGATGAACCAGGAATTCTATTCGAGCCAGAATGTGCCTGGATTTCCCGTCGCAAAATCCAAGGAACGAGTCGCTCGAATGTTCCAGAAGGGCCATATTACACTTCGCGGCGACCCCGCATGGGGCGTCGATCAGGAGGCGGTCGCGGCAGAACGCGACACGTTCTTTTATACCAATGCTGCGCCGCAAGTCGGCTTCTTCAATCAAGGAAGCTCGCTTGACCATCCCGGCTCCAAAGGGAAGTTGAGATGGCGCGCGGTAGAAACCTATGTGCTGCGCAACGCCTATACGACGCGAGGCCGTGTCACGGTGTTTGCCGGGCCAGTGTTCGGCGAGGACGATCCTCCCTACCGCTTCGACAGCCATGTTCCGCTGAAGTTCTGGAAGATCGCGCTGTGGTCCGATCAAGCTGGCCTGCGCGCCATCGCGCTGCTGGCGGACCAGAAGCCGGTTTTGGAAGTGATGCCCGAAGCGTTCGGCGAGCGTGCCGAGGCATTCGATGACCCGCTTGAAATTGCCAGGGTATCGGAGTTCCTTTCGACGGTGGCCGAGATTGAAGAGCTGACCGGCCTGAACTTTGGCCAGCAGGTGCGCGACGCCGACATTCGGGCCGGTTCCGAATCCGCCCCAGCACAGACTTTCAACCCAACGCAACTAGCGCCCAAGACGTCACGGCCAAAGCCTTCGGCGACCAAGACTTCGACGTCCAAGACTTCGACGTCCAAGACTTCGGCGGCCAGCACCCGACGTCCTGCCAAGCGATCGAAGCGATCGGCGTCTGACGACTGAAGATTGGACCGGTCGCGACTTCTGCCGCTCGAAGGCGGTCATCCGTTCAGCTAGGGATGAGCGAGCTCAGCCCGACATAAAGCCGGTGCGCAGCGCGTGAGCCCATTCGGGCCGTCCCGCCTGCTCGGCCTGGCGCGCCGCCGCCTCGTGGTCATAATCGACGGCGATGGCTTCGAAACGATCGGGGTGCAGTTCGACGATGCCATAGCGGGCGTGCGGTGAGCCCTGCTCGGAGACATGCGCCGGCGGCGTATCGTCGTGATAGGCCGGGCAGCCGATGCTGCCTGGGTTGAAAATGATCGGACCGCCGGCAACGCGGATCAGCTCGCTGCGGTGGCTGTGGCCACAAAGAATAATACGGCAGGCGGCATCAATCGCGCCGAGCCGCCGCTCGATGGCGGCCAGCGGCGCGCGCACCAGCCGGCCGTCGACGATCGCGTCAGTCAGGTATTTTTCGTCGTGGTCGGGTCGGGCGTGGAAGGCGAGTACGCCGGGCGCCACGTCCAGCGTTAGCGGCAGCGCGAACAGCGCCTCGCGCTGGGCTGCCGTCAGCCTTTCGTACGCGTAGCGGTCGGAAGGCCACATGGCGTCGTCCAGTGGGTCGCGGGCAACGCGGCGGTCGTGGTTGCCGCGCACCGTCGGCAGGTCGAGCCTCTCGAGCCGCTCCATGGTCTCGCGCGGCCAGAGCGGGCCGGAAACGCAATCGCCGAGATTGACGATGAGGTCGGCGCCGCCGCGCTGCCGCAGATCGTTGAGCACGGCGTCGAGCGCCAGGACATTGCCGTGGATGTCGGCGAGGACGGCAATGCGCATGGCAGGCTCCGTTAATTGGAATGGCTGGAGGGCGGGTGAAGCTACTTTGCTCGCCTCGCGAGGCGGGCGAGAGCGGAACCCAGCTTCGGGTCGTTCAGGCGCGGACTTCGATCTCGTGGCCGCCGACCGCCGGCAACGATGCGTCGCCGGCCGCGGCAATAACACTGTCGAGCAGGCCCGGGAAGCGGCGGTCGAGATCGTCACGGCGCAGCGTGATCAGCCGGCTGGTTCCAACCGCCTCGGTGCGGGTGACGCCGGCCTCACGCAGCTTGGCCAAATGGTAGCTCAGATTGGTCTTCGAGCAGAGATCGAGGAACCGGCTGCAATTCAGCGGCACGCCCTCTTTGCTGGCGAGATAGCGCACGATGGCCAGTCGCGTCGGGTCGCCGAGCACGGCAAGCACGTTCGGCAGGCTGATCTGGTCGGCGGTGGGATGGGGCAAGGTCATGCCCAGGAATTAAGCACATTCGGAGCCGATTTCAACGCATCTCCTCTCGTGGCTAATGGACACATAGTTTCGTCCCGTCGCCCCGTCCTGACACCGGGCTGTCAGGATGGTTCGGCTATTTTGCAGCGGGTTTATTGACATCATGCCCTGTTATGTCCAATTGTTCAATAACCTTTGAACTAAGGAAATTGCCATGGATAAGCGCCTCATCTGGCTTGCGCTCGGATCGTTCACGATTTCGACCGAAGGTTTCGTCATCTCCAGCCTTTTGCCCGACATTGCAAAGGATGCCGCCATCTCCGTTCCGCTCGCCGGCACGCTGATCACCGCGTTTGCGCTCGCCTATGCGATCGGCACGCCGATCCTGGCAACGCTGACCGGCGAATGGGACCGGCGCCGCGTCATCCTGTGGACGCTGGTGTTCTTCGTGGTGGGCAACGTCGCCGCGGCGCTAAGCTCCTCCTTCGAATTGCTGTTGATCGCGCGCATCGTCATGGCGCTGTCGTCAGGCTTGTTCGCGGCGACCGCACAGGGAACGGCCGTTGCGCTTGTCGACGATCATCACCGCGCCCGCGCCATTGCCGTGGTCGTCGGCGGCACTACGGTTGCGGTCGCGGTCGGAGCACCGCTCGGCGCGCTCGTTGCGACGGTTGCCGGCTGGCGCGGCACCTTCTTTGCCATTGCCGGCCTTGGTGCGCTCGCCGGCGCGATCCTGTGGTACCGGCTGCCGCGCGGCATCGTCGGCACCAGGCTGCCGCTCCGGATGCGGCTGGCAGCGGCACTTCGCCCCGGCGTCATGCCTATCCTGGTGACGACCATCCTGGCCCTGATCGGCGCCTTCACCGTCTTTGCCTTTGTCGCGCCGCTCGCGATCGAAGGCGGCGGACTGAACCCGATCGCGCTTCCCGGAATGCTGCTCGCTTTCGGCGTTGGCGCGGTCATCGGCAATATCGGCGGCGGTCAGGCCGCCGACCGTTTCGGCGCGACGCGCACCGTCTGCTGGTCACTGGCGCTGAGTGCCGCGATGCTGGTCACGTTTTCGCTGATCCCGATGTTCCTGCCGCGCGAGATCGCCGGGCCGGCATTGATGGCCATGATGGTGCCGTGGGGCATCGTCGGCTGGGCATTCCCGCCGGCGCAGGCCAGCCGCATCATCAAGCTGGCGCCCGATGCCGCGCCAATCGTGCTGTCGCTGAACGCTTCGGCGCTCTATCTCGGCGTGGCACTGGGCGCCGTGGTCGGCGCCACGGTGCTGCGCTATGGCGCACCGGCCGACCTCGGTGTGGTCGCGGCGGCATTCCCGATCGTCGGTCTGGGCGTCGTGCTGGCGGGCCACCTGGCGGCGCGACCGGTGGCGATGCCGGCCGAATAAGGCTGTCAGTGGAGCTTGGCTGCCGGCCGCCGATAGTTCAAGTCGCGGCCGGCGGTGCGTCAAAATTCAGCGCGGCGATTTCGTCCAGCGCCGCTCGCAGGCTTGCCGCCTGCTCTTTGCCAAACATCTCCTCGAAGCGCTGCTGAGCGACTTGCCACAGCTTCAGGGCTTCTTCGAGCTTGGTCCGGCCCTGCGGTGTCAGCCTGACGCGCCTGATGCGGCGGTCGGCAGGGTCGGCGAAGGTCTCGACATAACCGTCGCGGATCAGCGGCTTCAGCGTATGACCGAGGGCCGACAGGTCCATGACGAGGGCCGCGGCAATGGCACCCATCGTCGGTTCGTTGCCGACGTGGATTTGATAAAGCAGGCCCTGCTGCGTGGCCTTCAGACCCGATGGGGCCAGCACATCGTCATAGAACTGGCCGAGTTTCCGCGTCGCGCGGCGCAGCATGGCGTTATTGCAAAGCGCCAGGCCGGGCAGGGTGGTTTGGGACATTGGCGGATTTCCGATGAGGGACCGGAAGGGACCCCTCGATGCAAACCAGAAATAGTCCTTGCTCCCCGGATTGACAAGATGGTGGCATATGCCTACGTTCAAATAGTGGCATATGCCAATAATTCGTGTGCCAGTCGAAGCAGGGTGTGTTGCCGTGCGGCACTGGCATTTGGAATCGAACCAGAAGGAGCAAGACAATGAGCAATCAGGACAAAGGTACAGCGGTCGTCACCGGCGCCTCGTCCGGCATCGGCGCGGTCTATGCCGACCGGCTCGCCGGCCTAGGTTATGATCTGGTGCTGGTGGCGCGGCGCGCCGATCGGTTGGAGGAATTGGCGGAGAGGCTCCGCTACGCGTATGGCATCAAGGTCGGCGTCATCAGCGCCGACCTGGCCGACGACGGCGATCTGCGACGGGTCGAGCAGGCGATATCAACCGACGACAGCGTGACGCTGCTGGTCAACAATGCCGGCCTTGGCGGCGCGCAGATGGTGGCAACGGCCGACGCTGATGTGGCCGAGCGCATGATCAAGGTCAATGTCGTGGCTTTGACTCGTTTGACCCGCGCGGTCCTGCCGGAGCTGCTGGCGCGCAACCGCGGTGCCATCGTTAACATCGCGTCGGTGCTGGCCTTCGACACCTCGTTCGGCGGCATCTACAGCGGCACAAAGGCTTATGTCGTCAACTTCACCGAGGCCTTGCAGCGGGAAGTCGCCGACAGCAAGGTCGCCATACAGGTCGTGCTGCCGGGGGCTACGCGGACCGAGTTCTGGGAAGTTGCCGGAAGCGATATTGCCGACCTGCCGGCAGAGATCGTTATGACTGCCGACGATCTGGTCGATGCAGCGCTTGTCGGCCTGGCCAAGGGCGAAACCGTCACCGCGCCCGGGCTCTCCGATCCGGCTGGGTTGGAATCCTATCTTGGTGCGCGGCAAGGTTTCTTCGGCAGCCTGCTGGCCGGCAAGCCGGCGGCACGCTACGCTGCCTGAAATAACTGATCTTACGCTGTCCGCCACATAGGAATGATCGAGGCGGCCAGCAGCAGGCCAAGCACGGCGTTGAGCATGCGCCACTGCCGCTCGGTTCGCAGCAACCGGGCGAGCAGCGTGCCCGCCACGCACCACGCCGCCAGCGATAGGGCCGCTGCAAGACCGAAGACCGTGCCGAGCAGCACGGCGAGCTGCAGCGGCCCGTTGGCGAGCGCGGCAAAGGATGCCGCCGCTCCCAGCCCCATGGCCCAGCCCTTTGGGTTCATCCATTGCAGGCCGGCGCCGCCCAAAAAGCTGTTCGGCTTTGCCATGGCCACGTCCAGGTTGGGCGGACCGCTGCGGCCGATCTTGAGGGCAAGCCACGTCAGATAGAGGGTACCGGCCATTTTCATTGCCAGTTGCAGCGAAGGAGCGGCAGCCAGCAGACCGGCGAGCCCGGCAGCACCTGCCGCAGCCACCGTAGCCAGGCCGGCCGCACTCCCGGCCATCAGCGGGATAGAGCGGCGAAAGCCGAACTGCGCGCCGGACGCCGTCGACAAGGTCGTGGCCATGCCGGGCGTTGAGGTTGAGACCAGCGCGAACAGGACGAGGGGAAGGCCGGTTTCAAACATGCTGCTTCCTTTGAAGCCTGCACCGTAGGCTGTTCGGCTCATCAGTAAATGCAATGTTTGCTATGACAGGCATTAGCAAATATAATAGCCGGATGCTCCGCAACCTCGATACTGCCCTGGTTCGAACCTTCGTCACCGTTGCCGACAAGGCTAGCATGACGGCGGCGGCCAACGTGCTGCATTTGACGCAAGGTGCCGTCAGCCAGCAGATCAAGCGTTTGGAAGAGGTTCTCGGCTGCAGCCTGTTCGATCGCGATCGGCGCGGATTGCGATTGACCCGCTCCGGCGAGCGATTGTTCGGCAAGGGCAAGCGCCTGCTTTCCCTCAATGACGAGATCCTGGCGGAGATGGTGGGCGATGCGGTTGCCGGTCAGGTGAGGCTCGGGGTGCCGTACGACCTTGTCGGCACCTTGCTTGCGCCGGTGCTGAAGGCCTATGCCGAGGCCTATCCGCAGGTCGAGATCTCGCTTGTCTGTGCTTCGTCGCCAGAGTTGGCCGCAGCCTTGGCGAGCGGCACGATAGAGCTCGCGGTGATCGAGGAGCCGATCGGTCGGTCGGCCGGTGAATGCCTTGTTGTTGATCGCCTGGTCTGGGTCGGCGCCAAAGGCGGCGCCGCCCGCGGCAAGCGGCCCTTGCCGGTTTCGATGGTCGCCGAGACCTGTGCGTTCCGCCCGGTGGTGCTGGAGGCGCTTAACGAGCATGGGCTGGAATGGCGCACCGTATTCGAAAACGGCAGCATCGACGCGACGACGGCGACAGTGCGTTCGGACTTGGCCGTCACCACCTGGTTGGCGTCGACCGTGCCTGTCGACCTCGACATTTTGGCCAACGATCCGGAGCTGCCGTCATTGCCGAATTTTTCGATCAATCTGCATTTGCCGAAGCACGACGTCGCGCCGGCTGCACTGGCATTCGCGGGCCACCTCCGCGATGGGTTGGCAGGGCGACGAGAGGCGGCTTAAAAACAGCAAAAAGGACGGCCAGTGTTCAGCCGTCCTTGATCGCCCCGCGGCGGCATCTACTTCCAGTTCTTTCGCCGCTCGATCTCGGCTTCGGACGGCTGCTCCGTGGCAAATGACCCGGTCTTGATCTCGCCGGAGCGTTCATAGCTCGCCATGAGGACGCCGGTGGTCGATGCCTGCGAACGGGTCAGCTTGAAGGCGGCAGGTATCGTGCCGCTGCCGAACAGTTTTTTGCCCTTGCCCAGCACCAGCGGGAAGATCAGCAAGCTGATCTCGTCGATCAGGTCATTGGCGAGCAAGGTCTGGATCAGCTCGCTCGATCCCTGAATGAGCAGGTCGGGGCCGTCCTCCTGCTTCATCCGGCGCAACGTCGCCACGACATCGCTGCCGAGCGGCTGGCTGTTTTGCCAGGACAGCGAATCCGGCCTGTGCGTCGCTACATATTTGGTGACGGCGTTGAAGCTGTCGGCGATCGGATCATTCTTCTGATAAGGCCAGTGGGCGGCGAAGATGTCGTAAGTCTTGCGGCCGAGAAGCAGCGCGAACGGTTTTGAAAACGTCTCGCCCATCGCGGCGCCCATCACATCGTCCCAGTAGTGAAACGTCCAGCCGCCGAATTTGAAGCCGCCGACAGGGTCCTCTTGCGGGCCGCCAGGCGCCTGCATGACGCCGTCGAGGCTGACGAATGTTGCGGCGATGATCTTCCTCATTGGAGCTCCCTTTCCCTGGTCCGTGCCGTCATGGCCGGAGTTCGAGCCAAGGACGGGCGAACGGACATTTGTCCGACAGCGGCCGGCAAATTTCTAGGACCGGGGGCAGGTGACTGCCGACCTTATCGTCTCAGCTTGGAGCCGAGAACGCTCAGCCCAAGCCAACGACCGTATCGTAGAGCAGCTTGAAGTTGAGCACCAGGATGAGCGCGGCAACCACCCAGGCCAGCACGGCAACAGCGCGGGAAATGGCGAAATTGCCCATCTTGCGCTTGTCCGAGACGAACTGCACCAGCGGTACGACAGCGAAGGGGAGCTGCATCGACAGGATTACCTGGCTGAAGACCAGCAACTGGCCGGTTCCCTTCTCGCCATAGAGCGCGGTGACCACCACCACCGGAATGATGGCGATGCCGCGCGTCAGCAGGCGGCGCGCCCATTGCGGGATGCGCAGCCGCAGGAACCCTTCCATCACGATCTGGCCGGCGAGCGTCGCCGTCACCGTCGAGTTCAGGCCGGAGGCGAGCAGCGCTACGGCAAACAGGATGGAAGCGATGCCGAGGCCAAGCAGCGGCGACAGAAGCTCGAAGGCCTGGCCGATCTCGGCAACGTCATGATGACCGGTGCCGTGGAACGCCACCGCCGACACGATCAGGATGGAAGCATTGACGAACAACGCCAGTATCAGCGCGATGGTCGAGTCGGTCGTCGCCCATTTGATGGCGTCGCGCTTACCGCGATCGGTGCGCTCATAGGCGCGGGTCTGCACGATCGAGGAATGCAGATAGAGATTGTGCGGCATCACCGTGGCGCCGATGATGCCGATGGCGATGTAGAGCATGGCCGGATTGGTGACGATCTCGGACGACGGCACGAACATCGAATGCAGGATGGAGCCGACCGGCGGGGCGGCGGCAAAGATCTGGATGGCGAAGCAGCCGAAGATGATAATCAAAAGCGCTATGATGAAGGCCTCGAGGAAACGGAAGCCCTTGTTCATCAGCAACAGCAGCAGGAAGGCATCGAGCGCGGTGATAATAGCGCCGCCGATCAGCGGAATCCCGAACAGCAGTTGCAAGGCGATCGCCGTGCCAATGACCTCGGCCAGGTCGCAGGCGATGATGGCCAATTCGCAAGCGACCCAAAGCATGAAATTGACCGGTCGCGGATAATAGGCGCGGCACGCCTGCGCAAGGTCGCGGCCGGTGGCGATGCCGAGCCGGGCGGCGAGTGCCTGCAGCAGGATCGCCATCAGGTTCGACAACATGATGATGAAAAGCAGCGTGTAGCCGAATTGGGCCCCGCCGGCGAGGTCGGTCGCCCAATTGCCCGGATCCATATAGCCGACCGAAACCATGTAGCCCGGCCCCATGAAGGCGAACAGCCGGCGAAGCCAGATCCCCGAGTGCGGCACCGAGATCGTTGCGTTGACTTCGCGAAGGCTGGGCTGCTCGTCGTCATCCGGGCGGGCAAATCGCCACATGGACCGGGGGGCTGAGGTGGCTTCGGCTTCCGACATGAAATGGCTTTCCACTGGAACGATCGATGTTGTCTCCTTATCTATGCCACGGCTGAACATTATGCAATATGCTATATTTCATTGTCTGAGCTTTTTCCTGTGGCCGCTTGGCCGTGCGGCCGGAACGGCAGTGAACGCCGGTTGCGCCGGCCACCATGGAAATAAACGGCCAGAACCAATAGGGTTCCGTGTTATGACCGCAATGTCGATTCAAACTGCCGGGAGGAGCGCGTATTGGCGCTGAAGAAAAGACCGGTTCCTCGCGAAAAGCCGCTGCCTGACGCAGAAATCCACTCGGAAGGCTTCAGGCAGACGCGTGAAGCGCGCCGCAGCGCGCTGGTCGAGGATTATGTCGAGCTCATCGCCGACCTGATCGAGGATGGCAACGAGGCGCGCCAGGTCGATATCGCGGCACGGCTCGGCGTCGCTCAGCCGACGGTGGCGAAAATGCTGACGCGGCTGTGCGCCGACGGGCTGGTCTCCCGGAAGCCTTATCGCGGCGTGTTCCTGACCGATGCCGGCCGCAAGGTTGCGGAAGAGAGCCGCATTCGCCACCAGACGGTCGAGGCCTTCCTGCGCTCGCTCGGGGTCAGCGCCGAGACGGCGCGCATCGACGCCGAGGGCATCGAGCATCATGTCAGCGCCGAGACGCTCGAAGCCTTTCGCAAGGCAATAATCGCCGCCCGCTGAAAAGCACGGCCAGCGTATCTCTTCGCGCGACTCGTTTCCCACGAGCAGGGTGAACGGCACAGACCTTGCGATGTCTCGGCCAGAGCAGGCAAGCGTCAGCAAGCATTGCTTGTTCGCACGAAAAATACTGTGACTTGGCGTAACCATTGAGATAATTGTTGTCGTGTCCGATCGAACCGGGACACGGCCCGATCGGCCGGAAAATTGCATCACGGGGGTTGCCATGCTCTGGAAGGGCCGTCGTCAGAGTGACAATGTCGAGGACGAGCGCGGCCAGAGCGGCGGGCTTGGCGGCGGGCCGGGGCAGTTTCGCATCCCGATCGGCGGTCGTGCCGGCGGCGGCGGCATGTCGGGCATTATCATCGTAGGGTTGATTTTTCTGGCAGGGTGGTATTTCGGCTTCGACCCGAGTCAGATCCTCGATAACAGCGGCTTGCAGCCCGGCGGCGGCCAGATCACCGACAATAGCGGCGAGCAAGGCGGCGGCACCGGTGCGCCGGCATCCGACGAGATGAAGCAGTTCGTGTCGACCGTGCTGGCCGAGACCGAGGATACCTGGACCGGTATTTTCCAGTCCGAGGGCCTGACCTATCAAGATCCAAAACTGGTCCTGTTCAGCGGCCAGATTCGCTCCGCCTGCGGTTCTGCCTCGTCAGCGGCCGGACCATTCTACTGTCCCAACGATCGCAAGGTCTATCTCGACACCACCTTCTTCCAGCAGCTCGATCAGCAGTTCGGTGCCTCGGGCGATTTCGCACAGGCCTATGTGATCGCGCATGAGGTCGGCCATCACGTGCAGAACCTCGTCGGCATCCTGCCCAAATTCAACCAGATGCGGCAGAGCATGGGCGAAGCGGACGCCAACCACTTGTCGGTGCAGGTCGAGCTCCAGGCCGACTGCTTTGCCGGCATTTGGGCACATTTCACCGGCCAGAAGGGCATTTTGGAGCAGGGCGACATGGCGGAGGCACTGAACGCCGCCAAGCAGATCGGCGACGACACGCTGCAGAAGAAGATGCAGGGCTACGTCGTGCCGGAAAGCTTCAACCACGGAACGTCGCAGCAGCGGCAGACCTGGCTGGCGCGCGGGTTCCAGAACGGCAAGCTTTCGGACTGCGACACGTTCAACAACCCGATCTGAGCCGACGGTTTTCTCGTAATCCGAGAGACTGGACCGCAGTCAGGGGATGTCAGGATGAAAGCACTCTGCCCGTTCCCTCATTGTTCCCAGCGATGTGCTCGCCTATAAGGTGTGTTCCCGTTCGCTCGGGCGGCCCGAGGAGATACCATCATGATAGACCCCAAAACCGCCAGGCGGGGCCTTGCGCTTGTTTTCACCACCCTGCTGCTCGACATCATCGGCTTCGGCATCATTATGCCGGTGCTGCCGGCCTATCTCAGGGAATTGACCGGCGTCGGCATCAGCGAGGCGGCTATCGAGGGCGGCTGGCTGTTCTTCGTCTATGCGGCGATGCAGTTCGTTTTCGCACCAGTGATGGGCGGGTTGAGCGACCGGTTCGGGCGGCGGCCAATTCTGCTCGCCTCGGTGCTGACGTTCGCTATCGACAATCTGATCTGCGCTATCGCCTGGTCCTATCCGATGCTGTTCATCGGCCGCGTGCTGGCCGGCATTTCCGGCGCCAGTTATTCCACGACATCGGCGTTCATTGCCGATATCTCGACCGACGAAAATCGTGCGAAGAATTTCGGGCTGCTCGGCATTGCTTTCGGCGTCGGCTTCGTCATAGGGCCGGTTCTGGGCGGGTTGCTCGGCACGTTCGGGCCGCGTGTGCCGTTCTATTTCGCTGCCGGGCTTGCTTTCGCAAACTTTCTGATCGCGCTGTTTCTGTTGCCGGAAACACTTGATAACAAGCACCGTCGCCGCTTCGAGTGGAAACGCGCGAACCCGGTCGGCACGCTCGTCCAGATGCGCAACTACGAAGGTATCGGCTGGATCGGACTTGTCTTCTTTCTGATGACTCTGGGGCACATGATGTATCCTGCGGTCTGGTCGTTCGTCTCCAGTTATCGCTATGGCTGGAGCGAACAACAGATCGGCTTCTCGCTCGGCGCTTTCGGCCTGTGCGGGGCGATCGTCATGGCGACAGTCCTGCCGCGCGTGATCCCTAAGCTTGGCGAGTGGAAGACGGCGGTAATCGGTCTGGCATTTACCGCACTCAGCGCCTTCGGCTACGCCTTCGCGTCACAAGGCTGGATGATCTATGCAGTGATCGTCGTCGGATGTCTCGAGGCGTTGGCCGACCCGCCGCTCAGAAGCCTGGCGGCCGCCAAGGTGCCACCTTCCGCCCAAGGCGAACTCCAGGGCGCGATGACCTCGATCTTCTCGATCACCTCGATCATCACACCGCTGCTTTATACGGCGATCTTTTCCTGGTTCACGGGGCCGAACGCGCCCGTGGTTTTCGGCGGTGCCCCCTATCTGCTCGGCGCGATTTTCCTCACGCTGGCGCTCGTCGTCTTCGTCACCAGGGTGGCCAAGCCGACGCCGAAGGAAGTCAAACGCATGCACGCGCAGGAAGCGGTGACAGACGGGGCTTGATCGGCGCCGGGAGCCCGGCCGGCGCCGTCAGTCAAATCCGTTTTTACGCAATGCGCTAAACACGCTCGGCCAGTGCCGGCTCGCCGCGCTTTTCGCGGATCAAGTTGACGAAGCGGCGAAACAGATAGTGCGAATCCTGCGGGCCCGGCGAGGCTTCGGGATGATGCTGGACCGAGAAGACCGGTCTGCCGGTGAGCGCAATGCCGCAATTCGAACCGTCGAACAGCGAGACATGGGTTTCCTCGACGCCGCTCGGCAATGAGTCGGCGTCGACGGCAAAGCCATGGTTCATCGAGACGATCTCGACCTTGCCGGTGGTGTGGTCCTTGACAGGATGATTGGCGCCGTGGTGGCCCTGATGCATTTTTGCGGTCTTGCCGCCCAGCGCCAGCGCGAGCATCTGGTGGCCGAGGCAGATGCCGAAAAGCGGGATTTCGGTCTTCAACAGATCCTGGATGACCGGAACGGCGTAGTCGCCGGTGGCTTCCGGATCGCCAGGGCCGTTGGATAGAAAAATGCCGTCGGGCCGCATCGCCAGGATCTCCTCGGCGCCGGTTTTTGCCGGCACCACAGTGACCTTGGCGCCGAGGCCGGCCAGCAGGCGCAATATGTTGCGCTTGACGCCGTAGTCGACGGCAACGACGTGCATCGACGGATCAGCCTGTTCGCCAAAGCCCTCGTTCCAGACCCAGGGCGTCTCGCGCCAGACCGAGGACTGGCCGGAGGTCACCTCCTTGGCGAGATCAAGCCCGATAAGCCCTGACCATGCGGCGGCGCGGCGCTTGAGGTCATCGACGTCGAAGATACCGTCGGGCGCGTGCGCGATGACGGCATTGGGCATGCCCTTTTCGCGGATCAGCGCGGTCAGCGCCCGCGTGTCGATGCCTGAAAGTGCGACGATGCCGCGCTTCTTCAGCCACTGGTCGAGACCGGTTCCGGCGCGGTAATTCGACGGGTTGGTGACATCGGCCTTGAACACGGCGCCGACGGCGCCGGCGCGGGCCAGCGGGTTGAGGTCCTCGATGTCTTCGTCATTGGTGCCGATATTGCCGATATGCGGAAAGGTGAAAGTGACGATCTGGCCGGCATAGGATGGGTCGGTGAGTATCTCCTGGTAGCCGGTCAGCGCGGTGTTGAAGCAGACCTCGGCGACGGCGGAGCCGGTGGCGCCCAGACCGCGGCCCTCTATGACAGTGCCGTCCGCCAGCACCAGCAGGGCTGTCGGTCTCTCGCTGGCCCAAGGGGGGGTCGACGCGGCTGTCATCGTTGCCATGGCGGCACTCCTAAAGGTTGCGCCCTCAGTCGGCGCAACAAAAGGCGCGAAGCGGCGATCTCACAGCCTCGGCGCGCTAAGTTTTCATTTGTGCCTGTCGTTGCCCAAAACCGCTACGCATTTTTGGGCGACGTGCACTAGAATTCAATTCATGCAAGGCCCAGTACATAGGGGAAGGCGCCAAGGCGGTCAATGATGCCGCGCCGTGCGAGCCTGGATTTATTTCGTCGAATAATATCAGCGGTTTGCCGGACGCTATCGAGTTTGCGTTGAGCTATCGGCACGACTATTGTCCGCGGCATTCGAAGGAGAAAGCACCATGCGAGGCAAAATCGCCGAATCCCTGAAGAGTGCGATGAAGGCGCAGGACAAGCGCCGGCTGCCGACATTGCGGCTGATCCAGGCGGCCATTCATGATCGCGACATCGCCAATCGCGGCGCCGGCAAGGAGCCGGCCAGCGACGACGAAATCCTGCAGATCCTGGCCAAGATGGTGAAGCAGCGCGAAGAATCGGCCAAGGCGTTCGATGACGGCAAGCGGCCGGAGCTTGCAGCGCAGGAGCGCGACGAGATGGCCATCATCCGCGACTTCCTGCCGACGCAACTGGGTCAGGCCGAGACGGAAAGCGCCGTCCGTTCCGCCATCGCCGAGACCGGCGCCAGCGGCGTCAAGGATATGGGCAAGGTGATGGCGGCGCTCAAGGAGAAATACGCCGGTCAGATGGATTTTTCCGAGGCGAGCGGCATCGTCAAGAGCCTGCTTCAGTAAGCTGCCGAAGGCCCTTGCCGTCGCGCCCGCAATCCGGCAGCCAAAAGCTCGCGCCCGTGATCAAACTCGTCAAACCGGCGCTTGAACACCTGCCGTCCTACAAGGCGGCCCTCGAGCGCGGCTGGTCGCCGGACAATGTGCGGCTGCTCGACGCGACGCGCGAGCAGCTTGCGGCTATCGAAAAGGATCCAGCGACTTTCCTTGGCGATCTCGACGATTCCGATGGCAAGGGACCGCCGATCACCTTGCCCGACGGTTCGACGGTGCCGCGGCTGCCCGGATTCCGGCGCTGGATCTGGGACGGGGAAGTCGCAGGCTCAATCGGCCTGCGCTGGCAGCACGGCACCGCGGCGCTGCCGTCGCATGTGCTCGGCCACATCGGCTATGCGGTGGTGCCGTGGAAACGGGGACGCGGCTATGCGACCGAGGCGCTGCGGCTGATGCTGGTGGAGGCGAGGGCGGTTGGCCTGCCCTTCGTCGAAATCACCTGCAAGCCTCACAATGTGCCCTCGCAGAAGGTCGTTCTGGCCAATGGCGGCCGGCTCGTCGGGCGTTTCTTCGAGGACGCCGCCTATGGCGGCGCGGAAAGCCTGCGCTACCGGATCGATCTGTAGCCCTATTCGGCGGCAGCCGGCAGCGGCGGCGCAGCCCGGCTTCGCCATTCCCAGACATGCGAGGCAAGCGCAACCGCGACCGCGACCAGCATGGCGATCGCGCCAACCACCGGCAGGCTGCGATAGCCATAGCCGGCATTGAGCATCGCCGCGCCGAGCGATGCGGCGAGCGCGATGCCGACATTGAAGCCCGACGGGATGAGCGACGAGGCAAGGTTGGAGGCGTCTGCGGTCCAGGTCAGGATGCGGGTCTGGATCGGCGTGCCGATGGCAAAGTTGAGGCCGCCCCAGACGAAGATCGCTATCACCATCGGCAGCGGGTAAGGGCTGACAGCGTAGATCAAGGCGAGCATTGCCGCCTGTAGGAAAAGCATGGCGATGAGCGACGGCATCAGCTTCCAGTCGGCGAGCCGCCCGCCGACGAAGACGCCGATCGTTGCGCCGACCCCATTGAGCAAGAGCACCCAAGGTATCCATTTCTCGTCGAGGCCTGTGACCTCAAGCAGCGTCGGCGTGATGTAGGTGAACAGGCCGAACTGGCCGATCATCAGCATCAGCATAATAATGAGCGAGGTCCAGACCTGCTGGCGTGCGAGCACGCGGACCTCGCTTCCAAGGCTCGCCGACGGGCTCGACGATCCCGTCTTGCGCGGCAGCAGGGCGCCGATTGCCGTGAAGGCCACCACACCGAGCGCGCACATCACCCAGAATGTCGCACGCCATCCCCAGATGTTGCCGATTGCCGTGCCGGCCGGAACGCCGATTACGTTCGATACGGTGAGGCCGGACAGGATCAGCGCCACCGCCATGCCGCGCTGGTCTTCGCGCACGAGGCCGACGGCCACCACCATGGCAACGCCGAAATAGGCGCCATGCGCCACGGCCACCGCTATCCGCAACAGCAGCATCGAAGCGAAGTCGGGCGCCAGCGCGCAG
This sequence comes from Mesorhizobium sp. M0145, assembly GCF_040322355.1. Classification (NCBI taxonomy): domain Bacteria; kingdom Pseudomonadati; phylum Pseudomonadota; class Alphaproteobacteria; order Hyphomicrobiales; family Phyllobacteriaceae; genus Mesorhizobium; species Mesorhizobium sp. M0145. Next base: position 23,451 of record NZ_JAMYTK010000037.1, on the reverse strand, counting down.
GCGGCCTGGCCGATGGTGAAGGCTGCAGTCAGTCCAAGCAGCAGGGCCTTGCGGGAGAACCTTTTGGTGGCGAGCGCCAGCAGCGGGCCGCCGACTGCAATGCCGCCGGCATAGCCGGAAACGAGATAGCCGGCGGTCGGGATCGCGACGCCAAGGCCCTCCGCCACCTGCGGCAGCACGCCGGCGATGACGAATTCGGTGGTGCCGAAGGCGAAGGCGGCAATGAACAGGGCAATGAGGGGGAGCATGGCGGAAAGGCGATCCTCGGATAAGGTCGCCTCAAACCACGGATGAGGGCAGCGGGCAATCCAGAAATTGTCGACGCCGCTTTAGCTTTTCTTGATCGCCGGTCAGGCGCCCGCCGCGGAGGCAAGAGCTAGGCGGCTGCCTTCCTTCCATAAGGAATTTTCAGCCACGCTCGCTCGTGAAGATAGTAGAGCAGCGACTTGGTGACGACCTCGGTCAGGCCGATGGCCGCGGCGAGCTTGATGCTTCCGGTCACGACGAGCGAAATGATCATCGTGTCGATGGTGCCGGTGACGCGCCAGGAAAGCGCTTTGGCGAAGCTGCGGGAATGGGTGTCCATCGACTTTCCTTCCGGTAGATGCGGCGATCTTTAGCCGACAGACAGGAGGTGGCGCAAAGATAATTTTTGCGCATTGGCCAACAGCAATTTTCTAGGCGATGTTCTGAAGCTACCCGGCCTGTGGATGCAATCTATCCGGCCTTCAGCCGCGAACCGGTGAGCAGGCCGCGCTCTTCAAGTACGGGATAGGCCATCGAGGCGAGCAGCGAGTTGATCTGCTTGAGGTCGCGAATGGTGTCGAGATGGATCGAACTGGTCTCGACGCTCTTGGGGGTGCCGTCGCGCAGCCGCACGAAATGGCTCTGGCTGGTTTCCTTCTCGCGGTCGCGCAGCCGGTCCTTTTCCAGCACCAACTGGCGAGCGGTCTCCGGATCGCGGGATACCAGCACGTTGAAGGCAAGCCTGGCATTGGCAAGCACCAAGCCATGGAAGGCGCAAAGCTCACGCCAGCCTTCCGGCGTGAACTCCAGCCCGCGCTCGAATTTCTTCTTCACGTGGACCAGCATGTTGCGCACGATGATGTCGCCGACCTGCTCCAGCTTGACGCAGGCGCCGATCAGCTCCTGGCAACGCAGCGCCTCGTCCTCGCTCAACGGGTTCTTGGTGACCTTGGCCAGATAGAGCTTGATCGCAGCGTGCTTCCTGTCGACACGGTCGTCGAGTGCGGCCAACGCGCCGATCTTGTCGGCATCGGCGCTCTCATAGAGCTCGATGATCCGTTTCAGCATGATCTCGACCGTTTCGCAGACCCGCACCACCTCGCGGGTGGCGTTGGCCAATGCCTGGCTCGGCACGTCGAGCGCACTTTCGTTGAGCGCCGAAAGCTCGACGACGTCGAGCGCGTTGGCGGCCTGGGGCTTGGTGCCCAACGCCACGATCCTTTCCGAGGCGCGATAGACCAGGCTCGCCAGCGGTAGGCCGGCGATCAGGATCAGGATGTTGAAGACAATGTGGGCATTGACGATCTGCTCGGGCACCGTGCTGCCCAAGAAGGCGACCGGCGGCTTGAACGTCAGGAACAGGATCAGCATGATCAGCGAACCCATGCCGCGCATCAGGAGATTGCCGATCGGCACGATACGAACGCCGGGTTCTGCGTTGCGGGTTAGAAGCGGCGCAATGATCGAAGAGCCGAGATTGACACCGAGCACCAGCACGATGCCGAGTTCGGGCGGGATGAAGCCGCGGCCGGCCAGCGTCACCATCAGCAGCACCGCGGCGATCGAGGAATGGAACAGCCAGGTGACCAACGCCGCCAGAAGATAGGCGGTGACCGGATCGCCGGAGAAGTAATCGACGATGAGCGGCATCAGCGTGCTCTGGCGCAGTGGCTCCGACGCCTGGCCGATCATCTCCAGCGACAGAAGCAGCAGGCCGATGCCGACCAGGATGCGGCCGAACTGGCGCCAGTCGCGCCGCTCGGTGGCCATGAACATGACGGTGCCGGCGACCAGGCAGATCGGCACCAGCAGCGACAGATCGAAGGTGAGCAGCTTGACCACCAGTGCCGAGCCGATCTCGGCGCCGCGCACCGCAAGCTGGCCCGACATGCCGCTGACAATACCGGAGCCGGCGAATGAGCCGACCAGCAAGGTGACGGCGGTCGAGCTTTGCAGCGCGACAGCCAGGCCGCAGCCGGCCAGAACCGCCATGAACGGATTGCGCATTGTGGCGCGCAGTTTGTGGCGCAGCACATCGCCATAGGCGCGCTCGACGCCGGTCTTCACCAAACGGGTGGCAAACAGCATCAATGCGACCGCACCGGCAAGGTGCAGCAAAACGACGGAGCCACTCATGCCCGACCCCGCAACCCAACAGATGCCAGCGACGCGGGCGCCGTGACGTCAAGGGTGAAAAAGTGGGCGCGAATCGTGGACATTGCAGAGGTTGACATTACTCCGATTTATTTTAGCCGAATAATAAATTTTGCCCGGTTCCGACGCCTGTTGGCACGCGACGGAGCGTGTCGGAAATGGATGGCTGACAAAATGGTTGCATAGACTGCGGAGTTGCGGCGGGTCATGCGTCCATTCTCGGACGGCCGCTTTAAAGGTAGCGCTGAATTAATCGTTCTAAATGTAAGAAATCATTACGAAAGCGTAATCTCTGTGTTCAGTTTCGGTTCATCCTTCCGGCTCTATTCCGTAGGCATCGACAACCAAGGAGTACCCGCCATGAAACGCATCGTTCTTTCCGCCATTGCCTTCTCGATGCTGGCTGCAACCACCTGGCAGGGCCAGGCTGCACCTCTGAACACACCAAACGCGCCGCAGTCGAACTACAGCCAGGTCGACTGGCAAAGGCCCGGCAGGCATGTCGACGTGAACAAGCATATCGACGTAAACAAGCGTGTCGTAGTGAAGAAGAAGATCGTCGTGAAGCGCAGCCATTGGCGCAACGGCCAGAGATATTCCAGCTGGAAGCGTCACCAGCCGATCCGCGATTATCGCCACTATGGCCTGCGCCGTCCCGGTCCCGGCCAGGAGTGGATCCGGGTCGGCAATGACTATCTGCTGGTCAGCGTTCTCTCCGGCCTGATCTTCGGCGCCATCGCCGCGCAGTGAGCCCGGAACGGCTGACCGCGCTGCGTCGGTTTAGATCGAGAAGGCGGCCCGCGGGCCGCCTTCTCTTTTTGGCCTGTGAAAACCGGGTATGATCGCCATTAGGAGTCGTCGGGCTTCGACCGTGTGATTATATGGAGGCCAAACGAGCTGTCCCCATGCGCTTTCCGCCTGCTTTCCTGGACGAGATCCGCGACCGCGTGCCGATTTCTTCGGTGATCGGCCAGCGCGTCGCGTGGGACAGGAAGAAGACTAACGCGCCGCGCGGCGACTATTGGGCGTGCTGTCCCTTCCATGGCGAGAAGAGCCCGTCCTTCCACTGCGAGGACAAGAAGGGCCGCTACCATTGCTTCGGCTGCTCGGTTTCGGGCGACCATTTCAAGTTCCTGACCGAACTTGACGGGATGAGCTTTCCTGAAGCGGTCGAGAAGATCGCCGACATGGCCGGCGTGCCGATGCCGGTTCGCGACGCCGATGAGGAACGGCGCGAAAAGGAACGCGCCAGCCTGACCGATGTCATGGAGATGGCGACGGTGTTCTTCCAGGAACGGCTGCAGGGACCGGAAGGGGCAAAGGCCCGCGCCTACCTGCGCGACCGGGGGCTGACACCGGCGACACAGCAGTCTTTCCGCCTCGGCTATGCCCCCGACAGCCGCAACGCGCTGAAGGAGCATCTTGCCGCCAGGGGTGTCCCCAAGGCCGACATCGAGGCGTGCGGGCTGGTGCGCCATGGCGACGACGTCCCGGTTTCCTACGATTGGTTCCGCGACCGCATCATGTTCCCGATCCCGGATTCCAGGGGCAAGATCATCGCCTTCGGAGGGCGGGCACTGGCGCCGGATGCGCTGGCCAAATATATGAACTCGCCCGATACGGAGCTCTTCCACAAGGGCAACGTGCTCTACAATTTCGCCCGTGCGCGCCAAGTGCTGGGAAAGGGGGCGCTGGCCAAGGGCGGCACCGTCATTGCCGTCGAAGGCTACATGGATGTGATCGCGCTGGCGCAGGCCGGCTTCGAAAACGTGGTGGCGCCGCTCGGCACCGCGTTGACTGAAAACCAGCTCGAACTTCTATGGCGCATGGCTGGCGAGCCGGTGCTGTGCTTCGACGGCGACCAGGCCGGGTTGAAGGCAGCGTGGCGCGCCGCCGACATGGCGCTGCCGGCGGTCCAGGCAGGCCGCTCCGTGCGCTTCGCCCTGCTGCCGGAGGGCAAGGATCCCGACGATCTGGTCAAGGGTGACGGGCCGGATGCGTTCCGCGCCGTGCTTTCCGAGGCACGGCCGCTGGCCGACCTCTTGTGGATGCGCGAGACCGCCGGCGGCATCTTCGACACGCCGGAACGGCGGGCGGAGCTCGAAAGGACGCTACGCGAACTGACCAGCCGCATCCGCGACGAGAGCCTTCGTTACCACTACCAACAGGAAATGCGCGAGCGCGTACAGAGCTTCTTCGGGACCCAGCGCGGACGCCAGGGACGTCAGGACGGACGGCCAGGTGAGCGCTTCCCGGGCAGGGTCTCAGCACCCGGCGGACAGTTTGCACGTGGCGGCAATGCCGGTGGGCGCACCGCGATCACCGAAAGCCTCGGCCGCTCGGCGCTGGTCAAACGCGGCGGCGAGGGCATGTCGGTGCGCGAGGCGACGATCATTGCGGCCCTCGTCAACCATCCCGTGCTGATCGACGAGAATTTCGCCCACGTCGAGTTCCTCGATCTCGCCAATTCCGATCTGAAGCGGCTGCATGCGGCCATCCTCGACGCCATGGCGCACGATATGGCCAACAACCGCGAGGCTGTAATCGCGACGATCGAGCGGGCCGGCTGCGGTGAGATCTGGCAGCGCGCGGTGGCGCTGATCAAACGTGCGCGGCAATGGCCGGCGCTGGAAACGGCAGCACTCGACGATGCTCGCGACGCGTTCAGCCAAGCTCTCCACTTGCAGCGCAGCGCGCGCACCTTACATAAGGAGCTGAAGCAGGCGGAAGCAGCGCTCGCCAGCGATCCCACGGACGAAAATTACCGGCACCTGGTCGAAATCCAGGCGCAATTTCGTGATGTGCAGGCAACGGAAGCGCTAATCGAAGGGTTTGGCGTATCGTCGGGCAGAGCTGGGCGCGTTTAGATCGAAGCCTCCAGAAGACTGAAATGTAAGGACGTGCTTGCGCGTTGAATCAAGCGTGCGGTGCTCTAAGTCGGGTAATTGATTCGCTTTTTTCATGCGAATCATGCGAGAGGCGCTTGACCTTCCGGCAGAATGGCGGAATCAGGTCGATTCGAAACGTTAACCCGCCCCGGCATCGACGGGAATGCAGCGATGTAAGGTACTGATCACTGGACAGGCAGTCAGCTTGCCACAGATATCAGGGTTAATCTGGACTTAACGAGAGATGCAGTTACTGGCCCGGTAAAGCGCGTTCTGGAAGGAGCGCATCCAATTTGACCGGACCGGCAGCTTACGCGGCTTTGATACTCAGCCGCTTGGAGAAAATAAAGACTATGGCGACAAAAGAAAAGGAAGAAGTCGAGACTGAACGCGAGGCCGCGACCGATGGCCCTCTGCTCGACCTTTCCGACGATGCTGTCAAGAAGATGATCAAGGCCGCCAAGAAGCGCGGTTATGTCACCATGGACGAGCTGAATTCGGTGCTGCCCTCGGAGGAAGTGACCTCCGAGCAGATCGAGGACACGATGGCCATGCTTTCCGACATGGGCATCAACGTGGTCGAGGACGACGAACAGGGCGAGGAGCCCGAAGCCGCCGACACCGCCGCTGATGCCGAGGAAGACGCCAACGAGCTCGCCGAGCAGACCGGCACCGCCGTCGCCGCCACCACGACCAAGAAAGAGCCGACCGACCGCACCGACGATCCGGTCCGCATGTATCTGCGCGAGATGGGCTCGGTGGAGCTTCTGTCGCGCGAGGGCGAAATCGCGATCGCCAAGCGCATCGAGGCCGGCCGCGAGACGATGATCGCGGGCCTGTGCGAAAGCCCGCTGACTTTCCAGGCCATCATCATCTGGCGTGACGAGCTCAACGAATCGAAGATCCTGCTGCGCGAGATCATCGACCTTGAGGCGACCTATGCCGGGCCGGAGGCCAAGCAGGCGCCGGTTGTCGAGCGTATCGAGGAAGCCAAGACCGAGGAAAAGTCGCGCCGTTCGCGCGAGGACGAGGACGACATCACCAATGTCGGCGGCGACACGCGTGGCCTGGTGGACGACGACGAGGAAGACGATGACGAGGCGAGTCTGTCGCTGGCGGCGATGGAAGCGGAACTGCGCCCGCAGGTGATGGAGACGCTCGACGTCATTGCCGATACCTACAAGAAACTGCGCAAGCTGCAGGACCAGCAGGTCGAGAACCGGCTGGCCGCCGCCGGCACGCTGTCGCCCAGCCAGGACCGCCGGCTGAAGGAATTGAAGGACCAACTGATCAAGGCGGTGAAGTCGCTGTCCTTGAACACGGCGCGCATCGAGGCGCTGGTCGAGCAGCTCTACGACATCAACAAGCGCCTGGTGCAGAACGAAGGCAAGCTGTTGCGGCTGGCCGAAAGCTATGGCGTGCGCCGCGAGGAATTCCTCAAGGAATATCAGGGCTCGGAGCTCGATCCCAACTGGACGCGCTCGATTGGCAATTTGACTTCGCGCGGCTGGAAGGAATTCACCAAGAACGAGAAGGACGCCATCCGCGACCTGCGCGCCGAGATCCAGAACCTCGCCACCGAGACGGCGATTTCGATCCAGGAATTCCGCAAGATCGTCAACCAGGTGCAGAAGGGCGAGCGCGAAGCCGCGATCGCCAAGAAGGAAATGGTCGAGGCCAATCTGCGCCTCGTCATCTCCATCGCCAAGAAATACACCAATCGCGGCCTGCAGTTCCTCGACCTGATCCAGGAAGGCAATATCGGCCTGATGAAGGCGGTCGACAAATTCGAATACCGCCGCGGCTACAAGTTCTCGACCTACGCGACGTGGTGGATCCGGCAGGCGATCACCCGTTCGATCGCCGACCAGGCGCGCACCATCCGCATTCCGGTGCACATGATCGAAACGATCAACAAGATCGTGCGCACCTCGCGCCAGATGCTGCATGAGATCGGCCGTGAGCCGACGCCGGAAGAACTGGCGGAAAAGCTCGCCATGCCGCTGGAAAAAGTGCGCAAGGTGCTGAAGATCGCCAAGGAGCCGATCTCGCTCGAAACGCCCGTCGGCGACGAGGAGGATTCGCATCTTGGCGACTTCATCGAGGACAAGATGGCGATCCTGCCGATCGACGCAGCGATCCAGGCCAATTTGCGCGAGACGACGACGCGCGTATTGGCCTCGCTGACGCCGCGCGAAGAGCGCGTGCTCAGAATGCGCTTCGGTATCGGCATGAACACCGACCACACGCTTGAAGAGGTCGGCCAGCAATTCTCGGTCACCCGCGAGCGCATCCGCCAAATCGAAGCCAAGGCGCTGCGCAAGCTCAAGCACCCGAGCCGGTCGCGCAAGCTCAGAAGCTTCCTCGACAGCTGAGGCCAACAAGGGTTAGGGATTCAAAGGGCGCCGTCGGCGCCCTTTTTCGTTTGTGCATAGGCGATCGGCTATTCGACGCTATCGCTCTTGCGGCCTGCGGCTTGCGGGAGGATAATTTCGTATCGGATGCATTTCTGGGCGACAAACCCGGATGCCCGCCCCGGCGGTTGACGCCGTGCTCCGTGGCCCCGGAGGGAGGTGTGCCATGACAACTTACATCGTGCTGATCAACTGGACGGAACAAGGCGCCAAAAACGTGCGCGAGTCGCCGAAGCGGCTCGATGCCGCCAAGAAGATGCTGGGCGACATGGGCGGATCATTCAAGGCATTTTATCTCACCATGGGGGATTGCGACATGGTGGCGGTGCTCGAAGCGCCCGACGATGCCGTCTTGGCTCGTTTCTCGTTAATGCTGGCGACGGCTGGCAACGTCAGGACTCGGACGCTCAAGGCTTTCCCGGAGGATGCCTATCGCGAGATCATCACCTCGCTCGGCTGAGCCGCGGCGCCTGAAGCGCGTCGCGCTGAACGGCCTTTGCGACGCGCTTTAAGCTCTTCTTTTTATGCATGTCGTTATCGTAAAACCGCTGCGTACCCTTTGGGCGACCTGGATCAGCGAAACCGGCCATTCCGCCGGTACCGTGTCACGTTGCGGCGCAACGGCATTTCTCGGATAATCCGTGCGTGTCCTCTGGTGCCGTTTCGAAACATGGCCAAGCCTCTGCTGACTGTCTGGTACAATACGCGCTGTCCGGTCTGCGATGCCGGTATCAGCCGGCAGAAGCGGCGACTGGTCGAGGCGGTCAAGGCCGGGCGGATCGAATTTCGCGACATCAATGCCGAACCGGCGGCGCTGGCCGGATACGGCATCGGGCTGGAGGACATCCGGCGCCGGCTGTATGCGATCGACGCCGACGGCAAATTGCTGGCCGGCGCCGATGTTGCCATTGCTGTATGGCGGACGACGCCCGGCGAAGGCTGGCTCGCAACGCTGTTCGGCAATCCCGGCGCACTGCCGTTGACGCGCTATGGCTATGATCGCTTTGCCGACCTGCTCTATGCCTGGAACCGGCGCAAAGGCCGCTGGTAACGGGTATTATTCGCTCCGCACCGAAAGGTCCGGAGATTGTTTCCAGGCCTTTCGCCTGCCCTGCTATCGAGCCACGGGCTCGCAAAGCCAGCCAACGATGCGGCGCACCGCCGGCAGCACCAGCAGCAGCGTCGGAAAGGCCACCAGCCAGGACAGGCCCCAAGCCGTCAGCCAAGTGGCCAGCATGTCGGGCTGGAAGCCAAGGCTTTTCAGTGTCGAGATGAACGACACGATGAACGTCATCAGCAACGACAGCACCAGCGGGCCGAGCACGGCGGCATAGCGCGCAGGCTGCTTGCTGGGCGGGGTTTTCATGGTCATTTGGATTTCCCTGAAGCATCCGGTTCGTCGCCTTGCATCCATTCGCCGGTATTGTCGGCGTAACTGCCCGGAACGACCGGGGTGGATGCGTTGCTTCACGTCAGACGCTTACGGAGCGGCCTTCGGCCCTCATGCACCCTCTAGCTGCCCTCGCTGGCGAAATCAATCCTGCTGGTGCCATTTTCAGATACATCGTAAGATATATCTTGACCCGACCGTGGCGGGCACTTATTTGAGATATATCGTAAGACATAACTCAAGGAGCAGACAATGCACAAAGACAATCATTTCGGCCATCATCGTTTCGGCGAACGCGCCGAGCGCGTTTTCATGCATATGGCCGGCAAGTTCGGTGGGCGCGGCGGCTTCGGTCCGTTTGGGCATGGCATGAGAGGCGGCGGACGCGGCGGGCCGGGCGACATGTTCCGCGCCGGGCGCATGCTGGCCGACGGCGACCTCAAGCTGATCACGCTGTCGCTGCTGGCCGAGGCGCCGCGGCACGGCTACGACATCATCAAGGCGCTGGAGGAGCGCACCAGCGGCGTCTACAGCCCGAGCCCCGGCGTGGTCTATCCGACGCTGACCTTCCTGGAAGAGGCCGGCTACGCCGTTTCTGCGGCGGAAGGCAACAAGAAGGTGTTTTCGATCACCGAGGCGGGGCAGGCGCATCTCAACGAAAATCGCGAGATGATCGACCACGTGCTCGACCATCTCGAGCGCTTCGGCCGCAAGATGGCGAAGGCGCGCGACTGGTTCGGCTGGAACGATGAAGGCGAGGACGGCGGCCGGCGCGGCCGCGGCCGCTCGGAAAAGCGCGACGAGTTTCGCGCCGTGCGCCACCGGCTGCGCGCCGCGCTCGGCGAAATCGTCGATGCGCCTGAAGCAAAGCAGGCCGAGGCAATCAGCATATTGGAAGCTGCCGCGGAGGCGTTGGAAGCGTTGTCGCGCGACTGATCTCTGGCTGCCAAGCCAGCTGCGGCCCTTGCCCGCTCGGCCAAGGACCGGTACTGAAAATCATCCTGCGTCGCGCTATGTGGTGCAGGATGATTGCCGTTGGAGGATACCCCATGTCTTTTCTGAAGCGTCTTTTCGGCGGAGGCAACGAAGCCGCCGAGCCAAAGACAGCGGCGCCGGCAAAGCAGATCGAGCACAAGGGATTTTTGATCAGCGCCACGCCCTACAAGGCGGAGGGCCAGTACCAGACCTGCGGCGTGGTTTCGAAGGAGATCGACGGCGTGATGAAGGAGCACAAATTCATCCGCGCCGACCGCTTTGCCGGGCTTGATGACGCCGTCGACATCTCGATCAAAAAGGGCATCCAGCTGGTCGACGAGCAAGGCGAGAAGATCTTCGGATAGATCGGCTACTACAGCCTTGGGTCGATTGGCTCGCTTTCCAACGCCAGCACGGCGAAGACACACTCATGAACCCGGCGTAGCGGCTGCTTGGCGACAAATCGCGTTAGCGCTTCGTGGCCAAGCGCGAACTCTCTGAGCGCCAGGCTGCGCTTGCCGGCCAGGCCGCGTTCTCGGAGGCGGACGAGATTGTCGGGCGCGTCATATTCGGGACCATAGATGATGCGCAAATATTCCGGGCCGCGGACCTTCAGCGCCGGCTGGATGAGCCCCTTCTTGCCACGGCTGACGAAGTCGCGTGGTTTGACCACCATGCCTTCGCCGCCTGAGCCAGTCAGCGCTTCCCACCAGGCGACGGCCTCGGCACACGCGCCGCCGTCGGCCAGATCAACCATACGCCATCGAGTCGGCGTGACCACGCCGCCACGGGCAGCCAGACGGTCCGCGAGCGACATGTGCCAGACATGGTCCTGGTCAAACCAAATACGTCCCTCGCTGGCCAGCAGGTGGAAAGGCGCGGCCTTAAGGTCCTCGACGCCCGAAACTGGCCATACGTAGGGCGCCCAGGCGGTGGCGTATTTGGCTGCGCGGACGGCCCGGTCTTCAAGGCGTGCGTTCAGGCCGGCTGCATCGACGCCGCGCGCCATCGCACGGGCCAGCGCCTCGCTCTGGCTTTGAGACCGGCGGCAGAGGATGTGGCCACAGGCGCATACTGGCTTTCGATCAGACTGCCGGCCTTGGCCGACCAAGGCATTATCTCGGAGTCCAGCAGCAGCCAGTCGCTGTTCAATTCCTTCCACAGATCCGCCGCGTCGACCTCGGTGCGAAGACGGGCGAGCAGGTCCTCCGTCATGGCACTGTCATTGAAAAAGGAGCGTCCGGTGCGGGTCCAGATTGCGCCGGTTTCGTCGCCAGGGACCCCGAAGCGGCTGCGTGCCGCCTGCGCGTTCCGGCAGAGCGCGATCACTGCCCGCGAACCCATGTGCTTCTCCTCGCACACGATCTGCGCAACGCCGCGCTCGCGGAAGTAAGCGAAGGCATCCTCCGGACGTTCCAGCCAGCCGTCCTGGCTGCTGGTCTCGGACGGCGACATGGTCGGCGGCAGATAGATCAGCCATTGCGGCGAGAGCGCGAAGCGGCTCATCACCTCCAGTGCTGCCGACGCGTTCTCCTCAGCCACGACAATCCGGCCCCTCAGTTCGGTCTCGATCCAACGGCGACCAGAGACATCCTGATAATCGAGCACGCCGTCGGCGTCGGCCTGTGCCGATTTACCGGGACCGGACCCGCCCAGCGGACGTATCGGCTCCGACCAGGTCTGGATTGCCGGCACCTCGACCAGTTCGCGTTCCGGCCAGCGCAAGGCCGTCAGCTTGCCGCCGAATACGCATCCGGTGTCGATGCACAGGGTGTTGTTGACCCATTCAGCCGATAGCGTGGGCGTATGTCCATAGATAATGGCCGTCTTGCCACGATAGGCCGCGGCCCAGTCGGCGCGGACGGGCAGCCCGAACTCGTCGGTCTCGCCTGTGGTCTCGCCGTACAGAGCGAACTCGCGCACAGCGCCGGAACCGCGTCCGATCATCTCCTCCTTGAGGCCGGCATGGGCGACGGCGAGGCCTCCGCCATCGAGCCAGACATGGCTGCGCAGGCCGTCGAGAAAGGCCGGCAGCGCCTCGCCTAGGCCTCGGTCCTGTGCAGTTAGCTGATCGAGAGTCTGCTGGAGGCCGTGGGCGACCGTGACCTTGCGGCCTTCTAGCCATCGGCCGAGTTTGCGTTCATGGTTGCCCTGGACACAGTAGGCGGTTCCAGCCGCGACCATGCTCATGGCAATGCGCAGTACGTCGGGCGAGTTGGGGCCGCGATCGACGAGGTCGCCGACAAAGACGATCTTGCGGCCCTCTGGTGGAACCACGGTGACCGTTCGATCGCCCTGATGTTCAGACCAGGCGATGCTGTAGCCCAATCGAGCGAGCAGGATATGAAGCTCATCCGAACAGCCGTGGATGTCGCCAATGATATCGAACGGGCCATGGTCGTCGCGCTTATCGGTCCACAGCGGCTGTTGCGACACCTCGGCCGCGTCGATGCTGGCCTCGCTGGTAAGCTTCCAGACTTGGCGGAAGCCCTCACGTTGGAGACCGCCAAGACCCTTGCGGATCTCGGTTGTCATGCGCTGGGCGACCCCGGCGCCGAACTGCCGGTCGGCTCGCACCGCATTGCGTGCGACGCACACCTCGACGCCTGGATCGAGGACCACGGCGACGGGCAAAGCGTGCCACTTGCGCGCCAGCTCAATCCAGGCCTTGCGGTCGGCGGCTCGCACATTGGTGGCGTCGATGACGGCCAGCCTGCGGTGTTTAAGCCGTTTGCCGGCTATTTCGCGAACCAGATCGAAGGCATCCGCAGAGACGTCCTGGTCGGTCTCGTCGTCGGAGATCAGCGCCCGGCACTGGTCCGACGAGATAATCTCGGTCGTCAGGAAATGCTTGGCGGCGAAAGTCGACTTGCCCGATCCGGTCGAGCCGATCAGCACGACGAGGGCGAAGTCAGGAATGGTGAGGTTGGTCTTATCGGGTTCTCTCATCGGGTGAACACCGCCATCTGTGTGGGGGCGCCGAGGGTCGGGTCCTCGGCTCCGATACCGCTGAAGGTGGCTGCATAGCCATAGATCTCGCCGATTTTGGCCGCCCAGGCTTGGAACTGAGCCCGGCTCCATTCGAAACGGTGATCGGGATGGCGAAATGCGCCAGAGACCAGTCTTGGAAACAGAGCGTTGTAGTCCGCATTCGGAGTGGTCACGATGACGGATTTGGGCGCCGTCTCACCGAAAACGATGCGTTCGACCAGGGGCAGCCTGTCCTCGTCGAGATGCTCGATGACCTCGACCAGAACGGCGATGTCGGCTGCGGCCCAACGGCTGTCCCGGTAGGTCAGCGATCCATGCAGCAGCGTGACCCGGCCCTCGGGCGGCCCGCCTAATTCGTTCAGCTTGAGACGCTTTGCGGCCCATTCCAGTTCGCGCGCCGCCGGATCCAGACCGAACAGCTTGTGGATCCATCGCTCGCGCACCAGCCTGTCGAGCAGCTTGCCTTCACCGCATCCCAGATCCGCAACCGTGGTTCCTCCCGTCGCCCGAATGGCGTGGACAACTGCGTCCATGCGCAGATCGTTGAGCCGGATCGGCGTCTCCAGCGCTTCCTCGGGCGTGGCGCGCAACTCGGCAGGTCGTGCCTCGCCAGCCGTCTCGGGAGCCAGCCGCTCCAGGGCGATGCGGGTCAAGGCCCTGCGATTGCCCAGATAGCGGCGCACGATCAGGTCTTTGGCCGGATGGTTTTCCAGCCAGCCTTCGCCTTTGGACAGCAGCTTGTCGATCTCTGCTTCGCCGACCCAATAATGCTTGGCATCGTCCATCACCGGGATCAGCACATAGAGGTGGTTCAACAAGGCGCTGAGCCGGCCCGTGCCGGTCAGCTTCAGATGGCCGTATCGGGGCTCGCCTGCAACACCCCCGATTCCTTCGATTGGCGTCAGATCGACTGTCCAGCCCAAGGGTTCGAACAAACTTCGAACCAGAACCTCACCGCCGCGCATTGGCAGTGGCGTGACCACGGCTTCCAGCGGCAGTTCGCTGTCGGCTAGTTCCTGGCGCTCCTTCGATATACCGGTCATCGCCGTCCGCAGCATTTTGTTCAGCGCCACCGACAGGAAGGATGATGCAGCGTAAGGCCGGTCGTTCACAAATTGGTCTAGCAAGCCTTCTGACTGGCCCTTGCCTCGCACCAGTCCCACCGGGTCGACGTCGAGCAGGAGTGCAGCCTGGCAACGCTCTTCGGTTGCCTCGGGATAGAACAGCCACGCCTTGCCGAAAGACAGGTCGGTCTCGTGCAGACGATCCGGATGCTTGTGCAGCAAGAAACCGAGATCGGTGGCCGGACGGTGCGTTGTGGCAACAGACAGGAACATCCGCGACCGATAGCGCAGACAAGCGGAATAACCAATGGCGGTTGTGTGGCCCACCACAGGCTGTCGCTAACGAAAAACAAGGGCAGGCGCCGGGCGCCTGCCCTTGTACAATTCAGACGATGCTGACGCTTTACGCCGCGGTGGCGACGCGCTCGGCATTGCCGGTCGCGGCCACAATCGCGTCGACCTTGGTCGAGGCCTTGGCCAGCGCTGCTGCCACCGCATCGGCGCCCATGCCGACTCCTTCGATGCGGATGACCTCGACATCGGTCATGCCGAGGAAGCCAAGCACGCTGCGCAGGTAGGGAACGGCGTGATCGAACTGCACGGCCGCACCTTCGGAATAGATGCCGCCCGAAGCCAGCACGATATAGACCTTCTTGCCGGTGACGAGGCCCTTGGGACCGTTCTCGCCATAGGCAAAGCTCTTGCCGGAACGGGCAATGTGATCGACCCAGGACTTCAGCGTCGAGGAGATGTTGAAGTTGATGAAGCCGGTGGCGAGAATCACCGAATCGGCGGCGAACAGTTCATCCAGCACGACATCGGAGACGCCAACGACTTCAGCCTGGCGCGAGGTGCGCGCTTCGGCCGGCGTGTAGATGCCGGTCGCATAATCGGCATCGATGTGCGGCAACGGATTGGCGACGAGGTCGCGCACGACAAGGATGTTCGACGGATCGGCGGCAACAAGCTTTTCAGCGAATTCAGTAGCAATTCGGGTCGAATGCGAGGCAGCGCCGCGCGGGCTCGATGTGACAAGAAGGATGGACATAATGGGGTCTCCAGGGTTGGATTAAAATCTCCCGGCAGATATGTGTGCGCAGACCCATTTGAAAAACTGGTATATTTTGTATATTATCCATCTAAAATGCGGATTGAACGATGCAACCGAACCCGACGCTTGACCAACTGCAGATCCTGGTTGCTGTGGCCGAGACCGGCAGCTTCTCGGCCGCCGGGCGCAAATTGAATCGCGCGCAATCGGTGATCAGCTACGCCATCGCCAACCTCGAAGCGCAGCTCGGGCTGAAGCTGTTCGAGCGCGAGGGCACGCGTGAACCGCAACTGACCGATGTCGGCAAGGCGACGCTGGAAGATGCGCGGCGCATGGTCGGCGTGCTGCAACGCATCCGCTCGCGTGTCGACGGATACCGGCAGGGATTGGAGGCGGAAGTGACGCTGTCGGTCGACGTGACGCTACCGTCGCCGGTGCTGGTTCGGGTGCTAAAGGCATTCGAGGCGCAGTTCCCGGCCGTGACGCTGCGTCTGCATATCGGCTCGCTTGGCCTTATCCTCGATCATGTTGTCGGCGGACAGGCCGATCTCGGCATCGGGGGGCTTCTGGGTGAGACGGACGTGAATCTGCTTCGCATCGGCTTCTTCTCCCTGGTGCCAGCCGCAGCGCCTGATCACCCGCTGGCGCTGCTGCCGAGACCAGTGGCGCTAGAGGATGTCCGCGAACACATCCAACTGGTCGTCTCGGACCAGTCCGAGCGTACGCGCGGGCGTGACTATGGCGTCTTCGCCTACCGCACCTGGCGGCTGACGGATGTGCGCACCAAGCACGTGCTGATGCGCGAGGGGCTGGGCTGGGGCGGGCTGCCGCGGTGGCTGATCGCCGATGATCTGGCGAACGGCCGGCTCGTCGAACTCGATCTCGAGCCTTACAGCGAAGTCCGCTCGCCGCTCTATGCCATGCACCGCGCCGATCGCAGCCCAAAACCGGCGGCCGCCTGGCTGATCGACCAGTTCAAGCGCCAGCTAGGCTGTTTCAACGAGTTCGAACCGGGTGAGGTGCCTGAGGAGGAGCCGGAGACAGGCCGTCGATCAGCGCCATGAGAACGGCGCGATAGTCCTCGATCGATGCTCCAGTTTCGATGGCGAGCGCTGCGCGGTCGAAGGCGGCTGCGAGCAAAGCGGTCAGTGCTTCCACAGGCAGTCTCGTCATGGAGTGCGAGCGCATCGCGGTAAGAAGGCCTTCGCGCAGCGAACGGTTGCCATGGCGATTGTCGATCGCATCCATGGCGGCGCGGCCGAGCACGGCCGGGCCGTCAAGCAGCAAGAGCCGCGTGCGGCCGGGGGCACGCATGGCAGCCAGATAGGCATCCGAGCCGGCAATCAGCGCATCGCGGGCAAATAGCGAAGGCGGCGACGCGCGTTCGATCTCTTCCGAGACGGCTTGCGCCTCCTGTTCGACCACTGCGGCAAACAACGCCTGCTTGTCGGCAAAGTGATGATAGAGCGCGCCGCGCGTGACGCCGGCAGCGGCGACGATCTCGGGTGTGCCGGTCTCGGCATAGGACTTTTCGGTGAACAGTTTGCGAGCCGCGGCGATGAGCTCGGCGCGTGTCGCCTCGGTGCGATCACGGTTGGAGCGACGAGCGGATCCTTGTTGCATACATGCAGCCTGTATGTTAATTCCATTTACATGCAGACTGTATGTTATCCGAAGGGAGAAGGAAAGATGAGGATGACGAGCTATTATCCGGTGCTGATGACGAGCGACGTTGCCGGCACGGCAGCCTTTTATGTTGCGCATTTCGGCTTCAAGCCGCTGTTTGAGGCCGACTGGTACGTGCATCTGCGCTCGGCCGAAGACCGTCGCGTCAACCTCGGCATCGTCCAGGGCGATCATGAGACGATCCCGGAGGAAGGGCGGGGCCGCACATCTGGCCTGCTGATCAATTTCGAGGTCAGGGATCCGGATGTCATCTATGAGCGGATCACCGCCGCTGGCCTGCCGATCCTGCGAACGCTACGCGACGAACCCTTCGGCCAGCGCCATTTCATCACCAGGGATCCCAATGGCGTGCTGATCGACGTGATCAGGCCGATCCCGCCGAGCCCAGAATTTATGGCGCGCAATATGCGCAGGGTGCTGCGGCGCGCTAACTCGCCCGCGCCAACGGCATCACGGTGACCTGAGTAATGCCGGAGCGGCGCACCACCGTGCACAGTGTCTCGCGGCCGATTCGCTCGGCGTCGAGCATGCGCACCAGATCGTCGACGCCGGTGACCGGACGGCCGTCGATGGCGGCAATAATGTCGCCTTCCCTGAGGCCGGCTTTGGCCGCCGGGCTGTTCTTTTCGACGGTGCGCAGGCGCACCGCCGTGCTGCTCGACACTTGCGACAAAAGGGCTGCGCGGCGCGGCAGGTTGGTGGTGTCGGCGGAAACGCCGATGAAGGCACGGCGCACACGGCCGAAGCGGATGATTTCCGAGATGACGAAATTGGCGGTGTTGGAGGCAACCGCGAAGGCGATGCCTTGCGCACCGTGGATCATCGCGGTGTTAACGCCGATCACCTCGCCAGCCGAGGACACCAGCGGTCCGCCGGAATTGCCGGGGTTGAGCGCGGCGTCGGTCTGGATGACGTCGTCGATCAGCCGGCCGGTGGAGGCACGCATCGAGCGGCCGAGTGCCGAGACGACGCCAGTGGTGACGGTCCATTCGAAGCCGAGCGGGTTGCCGATGGCAATGGCGATCTGGCCGCGCCTCAGACGCTTGGAATCGCCAAGCGGCGCAACGTCGGCAAAGTTGCCGTCGGCGCGCACCAGCGCAATGTCGGTGTCGGGATCGCGGCCGAGCACGCGGCCTTCCCTGGAGGCGCCGTCCGGCATTGACACGCGCACGCTGCGCGCATCGCCGACGACGTGGAAGTTGGTGACGACCAGCCCGTCCTGCGCGATGACGAAGCCGGAGCCATGGCCACCCGGGCCACCGATGCGCTCGATGCGGCAGACGGCGGGCCCGATGCGGTCGACGGCATCGGCGACCGTCGCCGAATAGGCATCGAGAAGGGCATCGTCATATTGCAATTGCTGGGCGGGCAGGGCCATCCGAGGGCTCCGTTTGGAACAAGATGAACAATGCCTATATGTGCGGAGCGGCCGGACCGGCCGCGACCTGACCAGATGGCCAGTCAAATGCCCAACTAGCCGTCAGGCGAGTATCCGCCATCGCCCTGCCGGGCGATATCTGGGTCATGAAGAACCCAGGAGATAAATCATGAGCGATTTCAATCTGAGCACGTTTTCCGACGCCATTGCCGACATCGCGGCAGCCGCGGCACCAGCGACGGCCAGCTTCGCGACCCACCACCGGACGTCAACTGCTTTCCACTGGCGGGACGGCTATTTCGTCACTGCCGAGGAGGCGGTCGAGGCCGGCGAGGAGATCGAGCTGACGTTTTCTTCGGGCGAAGCCGTCAAGGCGGAACTGGTCGGCCGCGACCCGTCCACCGGCACGGCCGTTTTGAAACCGGCCGGCGCGCCGGGCGCCCCGTCACTGGTAAAGGCGGATGCGGTGCGGCCGGGCAACCTGGCGGTCGTGGCGGGCAATAGCGACGGCACCTCGCTCGCTACCTTCGGCACGGTCGGCGAGGTCGGCCCGGCCTGGCGTTCAATGCGCGGCGGCACGATCGACCGGCGCATCAACCTTGCCGTCAATGCCGGCGGCCGTTTCGAGGGTGGCCCTGTGCTCGACGCCAAGGGTGGACTGATCGGCATGCTGCTGTTCGGGCCACGCCGGCGGGCGCTGGTCATGCCTTACGAAACGATCGAGCGGGCAGTCACGACGCTGCGCGAGAAGGGTCATGTGGCGCGCGGCTATCTTGGCGCCGGCCTGCATCCGGTCCGCAATGGTGATACCCAGGGCGCCATGGTGATGAGCCTCGACGATAACGGGCCGGCGAAATCAGCCGGTCTCAGTCTCGGCGACATCATCGTGTCGTGGAACGCAGAGACGGTGCATGGCCCGCGCGAGCTGATCCGCAAGCTCGGGCCGGACAGCGCCGGTGCCTTGGTGACACTCGGCGTGGTGCGCGGCGGCGAGAACCGTGAGGTTTCCCTGACCATCGGTGAAAAGCCACTGAGCTGAGGGATAGATGGTAAGCGGTGAGGTCGCTGGCAGACGGCTGACGGTGCTGATCGCGCTCGGTGACGTCGAGCGCGCGCGAAGTCTGTCCGCCGTTCTCGCCGCGACCGATGATCTGCGGCCGGTTCTGGCCGGCGAAGTCGACGGGCGTGAGGCGGCGGATGTCGCCATCGTCGATGATCATGGGCTACAAGGCGGGCTCGTCGACGCGGCTATGCCTCGCGTGCTGCTATCGTCGCGAGCGGCCCGCGAACGGCCGGCCGATACAGTGTTTGCCGTGCTGCCGGTGCAAGCGGACGAGTTGCTGATCGCCGCCGCCGCGCGGCTCGCGGCTGCGGGCTACCGGATTTCGCGCGACAGCCATGCTCTATCCGATCGGCATCACGATTTGATCTTCCATGACAGCGACCGGTTCGAAGAGGAACTGACCGACGAGCAGATCGTCCGGCCGACGCTTTCGCCGCGCGAGAGCGAAGTGCTGGCGCTGCTGGCCGAGGGCGCCCCCAACAAGGTCATCGCGCGGCGGCTGAACATCTCCGTGCATACGGCGAAGTTCCATGTCGCAGCGATCCTGACGAAGCTCGGTGCCGCCAACCGCACCGATGCGATTGCCATCGCCATGCGGCAGGGCCTGGTGCTGGTCTAGCTCAGATTGTCTCAAGGCCGACGCAGCGTAACCCGCATCCGGTGTGTTGGGCCTTGCGCGGCGGTTCTCAGCCGCGCAAGGATCGTGTCTTTCATGTTGAAGGAAGGCGCAAGGATGTCGCTCAAGGGAAAGACGCTTTTCATCTCCGGCGGGTCGCGCGGCATCGGGCTGGCGATTGCGCTGCGCGCCGCGCGCGATGGCGCCAATGTGACGATCGCGGCCAAGACCGCCGAGCCGCATCCGAAGCTGCCCGGGACGATCTACACGGCGGCGCACGAGATCGAGCAGGCCGGCGGCAAGGCGCTGCCGGTGCTGTGCGACATTCGGGATGAAGAACAGGTCGCCGAAGCGGTCGCCAAGACCGTGGAGAGGTTCGGCGGCATCGATATCTGCGTCAACAACGCCAGTGCCATCCAACTCACCGGCACGCTGGAGACTGATATGAAGCGCTACGATCTGATGCACCAGATCAACACGCGCGGCACTTTTCTCGTCTCCAAAATGTGCATTCCGCACTTGAGGTTGGCGGAAAATCCTCACATCTTGAATCTGGCGCCGCCGCTTGACATGAGGGCCCAGTGGTTCAAGAACCATGTCGCCTACACGATGGCAAAGTTCGGCATGTCGATGTGCACGCTGGGCATGAGCGCCGAGTTCGCCAGGGACGGCATTGCGGTCAATTCGCTATGGCCGATCTCGACCATCGACACGGCGGCGGTGCGTAACCTCCTGGGCGGGGCGACGGTGGCGGCGATGAGCCGTTCGCCCGACATCATGGCCGATGCGGCATACGCCATCCTGGTCAGGCCGTCGCGTAAGGCGACCGGCAATTTCTACATTGACGAAGAAGTGCTGCGCGCTGAGGGCGTCAGCGATTTCTCGGCCTATGCGCCGGGTGCGACAGGCCCGCTCGCCGGCGACTTTTTTGTGCCGGACGAGGTGTTCGGCCGGACGGATACCAAAATCAAAGGTATCTACTGACGGAAAGTATCTCGCTACAGAAGTATCTCTCAAAAGACCGGCACAGACGCGTGCTCACTCCTCGGCTTTCTTGGCTTTGCCAAGACCCATCAGCCGGTCGATATAGGCAAGCATCAGTGCCGACAGAACGAAGGCCAGATGAATGATGGTCAGCCACATCAGCTGGTCGGTCGTGTAGGAGACCGAGTTCAGGAACACCTGCAAGAGGTGGATCGAGGAGATCGCTACGATTGTCGAGGCGACCTTGACCTTCAGCGAGCCGACATCGATCGTGCCCAGCCAATGCACCTTGCCGTCATTTTCATCGAAGCGGCTGACGAAGTTTTCGTAACCCGAGATGATCACCATCACCACCAGTGAGGCGACCAGCGCGGCATCGATGAGGCCGAGTATTTTCAGGATGGTGTCGGTGTCATCGAGCGTGAAGGCGACGGAGACGAACTCGAACAGCTTCTTGCCGAAGGACACGGCATAGATGGCAAGTGCCGCACCCAGTCCGAGATAGAAGGCGACCAGCAGCCAGCGCGAGGCGAGAATGATCGATTCGATGGCGAGTTCGAGGCGCTTCATGCGGCGATTCGGGCTCCGTTGTCGGAGTGCCGTATTTCGGGCAGGCTGCGGCGGTTTGCAAGGTTGCAAAAAAACGAAACCCCGCCGGGGAGGGGAACCGGCGGGGCTCGTGTGTCCCGCTGGAGTCGGGACAGGGCAGGGAACGCCCTTTCCAGAATCTGGGATGGGTAACCGCGCGTTTCAAGATTGATGACCGCGCGATTCAATGGTTGATCAAATCGCGCGGTTCACATTGCGGTTTATTGGGCGCTGGCCACCGGCGCTACCAGGGGGGTAATCCGGCGGATGGCGACGCGGCGGTTCTCGCGGTTGGGTCCCGACGTGTTGACCTTGAGATACTCCTCGCCATAGCCCTGCGTCGTCAGGTTCTCCGGCGGGATGCCAAAGGCGTTGGTCAAGGCTTCGGCGACCGCCTCGGCGCGGCGGTCGGACAGAGCAAGGTTCGCTTCCGGTGTGCCGACAGCGTCGGTATGGCCCTCGATCAGGAAGCTCTCGGCCGGGTTTTTCTTCAGCAGCTTGTCCATGGCGTTGGCAACACCCTCCAGCTTCTGGACCTCGGTGTCGGAAATCGAGGCCGAACCGAATTCGAAGTTGAGCGTGTCGAGGTCGATGCGGCGGGCGATGTCGCGCACGCGGGCCGAGCGCTTGACCTCGTCGATCGAATAGAGGCGCTGGACCCTCTCGACCGGCGGCCGTTCGAGGAAGGTGTAGTAGTCGTCCGGATCCTCGACCTCTTCGGAATCCAGAATGTATTCCTCTTGCGGGATGGTAAGGCGCATCGGCGGCAGGTCGTCGCCCGGGTCGCGCCAGTCTGCATCATCGTCATAGTTCCGCTCGTCGACATAGCTCAGCACATATTCGCGGCCGTCGGGCGCGATGCGTGAACGCTGGATGACGTCGCCGTAGCGGTTGCGGATGGTGACGATCCGGACACCATTGTCACGCTCGACGATTTCCCGGGTGCGATCGCCCGACAGGTCCTCATAATAGACATTCCTGGCGCCGCGGTGCATGCGCGGTGCATCGCTGCTTTCGACGAACGTCTGGTTGTTGAACTGGAGGATAACGCGGTCGCCGAATTCCCTGACGACGTTGGCACCCTGGGGGCGCGGACGACGACGAACATCCTCGATGTCCGGCGCACGCTCGACGCGCTTGCCTTTTTCCTCGGTCACCGGAACGATCTTTTCAGGCTTGATCTCCCGCTGGGCTGCCCGGTCGTCGGTGGGTGGCGGCCCCTGATCGACCGGAGCCGGCTTCGGGGCTTCCACCTGGTTCTCGCCCTGCTGGACGGGCTGGTTGCCCTGCTGCTTACCGGCATTTTGGCCGCGCTCCTTGCCACCCTTGCGCTTGCGCAAGACATCCTTCTGGCTGTCCAGAACAGGTGCCTCGTTCGGATTGGCCTGGGCTTCACCCTGGACCGGATTTTCACCCTGGACAGGCGCGGCCTGGCCAGTCGAAGGCTGTTCGCCGGTCGAGGGCTGTTGCTCTCCTGTCACCGGCTGTTCGCCGACAGGCCTCTTGCCACGTTTCTTGATCTTGTCCTGGGGCTGTTCGCCCTGGACGGGAGCGGCCTGCTGCTCGGTCGGAGCCGGTTGGGCCTGTGGGGTCGCTTCCTTATTGGTCGGCGCCGGCTGGCCTTCCGCCTCCGTGGCGGGTCCGGTCAATTCAGCAGGCTTCTTGCGCTTGCCCGGCTTTTGTCCGGGCTCGACAGTCGGAGCCTGTTCTGCCGGGGCAGCCTCGATCTGCTGGTTCTGTTTTTGCTTCTTCTTGCGCGGATTGACGTTGGGCTGGTTGTCGTTTGCCGGCGCTGCCTGCTCGGCCGGTTGTTCCGATGGGGCCGCTTCGATCTGCTGCCGATTGCGCCGCTTCTTGCGGGGTTGCTCGGTCTCGGCCGGAGCGATCTGCTCGGCCGGAGCGGATTCTGTTTGCTGCTGCTGATTGCGCCGCTTCTTGCGGGGTTGCTCGGACTCGGCTGGAG
>NZ_JAMYTK010000036.1:0-42160 GCF_040322355.1 Mesorhizobium sp. M0145 | reverse complement strand
CCTCCACTCCAGCCAGCATCTTGAATCACAAAACCGACTGATCCGGAATCCCCTTCGATTCCGTCAAATCAGGAACCGCTCTAGATCGGCGCGGCAGAGTGGGACTTCTGGATGGACCCTGAGTATGCGTCGACAATGCCCGAGGCGCTCCATCGTTTCGCGGAAGGGTCACAACGGGATCTTTCCGCGATCCGTGAGCATATCGTCACCGTCAAGCAGGGCGAGGAGGTCGTTTCTGGCATACACGCTATGGCCACCCCAGGACATACTCCCGGGCATTTCTCCTATGCGCTTGCCGGGCCTGAAATGCTCGTCGTGACCGGCGACGTGGTCACAAACGAGATCGTTTCGTTCGAGCATCCGGCCTGGCGTTTCGGCAACGACACCGACAAGGATGCAGCTGTTGCGAGCCGCCAACGGTTTGTTGACCGTGCTGCAGCGGATCGTTTCCGACTCCTCGGTTACCATTTTGTCTATCCGGGGTTGGGTGCGGTCGAGAGAACCGCCAGAGCATTTCGCTTTGTCGCGAATGCGCAATGAAGGCGAACAACTTCGGAAGGCTCCTGAAGTCCTGGCGAACATCGTCGTTCCCGAAGGTCTGCATTCCGGCGTGTAACCAAACGTCAGCAACTGGCGCTCCTTGCCCGTTCGGGTGGACAAAACAAACAGCCGCTGTCCACCTCTGAGCGGCAGTTTAGTTGGGTGCCAAGCGTTAAATTTTTGGCAGGAAGCGGTCGGCTTTGCGACCGCCAAGCCGACCGCGGTCGATCAGCCCGCGCAGTTCTGGAACAGGTTCGGTAGCCGGTGGACCTCGTCGAGGATAACCAGCTTGTCCTGATGCTCGGCCAAATAAAGCTCCGGCTCGGCAAGCCGTGCGCGGTCGGCGTCCGACTCGAGGTCAAGGTAGATCGAAGGACGCCGTTCGGTTATTTCCGGCGCCAGGGTTGTCTTGCCGACCTGAAGCGGCCCGAGCAGCGCAACAGCGGGCATGCTGTCCAGCGTCTCGGTGAGTTCTATGCTGATGCGGCGTCCAAATATCCTTGCAATTATGGAGTACAGTTCCAGTTTTGCAAGGAAACCGGCAGCCCAGCCGTGCAAGACGCGCAGAGGCAAGGGCGTTAAAAGCGCCGACGCCTTAGTTGTGAGATTGGCCCGGAACCGATCCCGCCGATGCTGACCCGGTTCATCACAATAAACAGAGCATTCGCCAAGGCACGACGGACTCTGAAACCGGGTTGATTGTCCGACCATGACGGTCGGATAACTGTCAGGACGAATACCGATCGCGCAGGAACGCGACGAAGATCGGTAAGGCACGATTGGCGTTGTCGGGTCGCCAACGGGCTAAACTGGAGATCTGAATTGGTTTGCCCCCGATCCGCAGCTTACGACAGATCGCATCTTTAAGAACCCCGTCGGCATCTCGGTCGTGGATCAGAGCGACTACAAGCCCGTTTCCGACGAGGCGCAAAAGATGCCTGCACTGACGTGATGTTCGAGGATTGGAGGATGCTGCACGCCGCGTCCAACAGCGTCGGCGAGCAGAAATGCTTCGCCTCTGCGGACGAGCAACGTCTCTTGGTCCAGATCCTGCCACTCGATCACGGAATGGCTTGCGAGAGAATGATTTGAAGCAAGAACGACAGCCAGAGTGTCTTTCCACCGTGTCAGTTCGCATGCGCCGCCGGTGAATCGGGAGGAGAAGGACACGACGACGTCGGCCTGGGTGGCACCCAGAGCAGCCTTCGGCGAGGGATAAGAACTCTCTACCAAGCTGACGGTCACATTTGCATGAGATTGCCCGAACTCGATGATTGCATCCAAGCCTCGCCGGCGACGATGATTCCGTTGGAGCCGATGGAAAGCTTTCATGTTCAATCTTGGTGGCGGTCCTGGCCAGAGTGAGAGGATCATCAAGCTCGAGCAGCACGGAGCGCGGACGCTCCAGGAAGGCGCTCGCCTGCCGGGGTTGGGCCGATGTCGCGGGCATGGCGGCGAAATCCTCGTTCCCATCGCGTATTCGAGATCGCGTATGCGCCGGCTGACGGCGGAGTGATCGATCCCTGCGCGTCGCGAGGCGCGAAGAAAGCTCCTCTCCTCCGCGACCACAAGTGCTAATTGAGGGTCGCGAGTTGGACGGAGCTCCGCATCTCTGCTCAAAGTCAAGTTGGCGACAAAACGCGTTTGAGCGCTTTTGGCCGCTGCGGGCTATCGCCAGATCTCAGTATTGACAAAGGGTGGGCAGTCCAACCCTCCTTAGAAGAACAATACTGAAAACACCGTGCATGGCCGCACTCGTTTCGGATTGCTTGGCGCATGGCCAACCGTTCCCGAAACGAGTGCTGCTGTGTTTAGTCCAGTATTGGAGGCTCCAATTGGTGGGGTAATCTTGTCCGTATCTTTGCACGATGTGCTTGCCAATGGCACTACCAAGATTTGGCGAGTGACAGCACGGGTCAGTCGCACGCATCATCGCCCAATGCCATGGTGAGGAGATGATGCGGTGATACAGACAAGCACACCGAGATCCGGCCAGCAGACACATTCGAGCAACATCAACAACGAGACTGTCGCGTGGCCTCTGGTGGTAGGAGTCGGTCGGGCACACGCCCATCACGGGGAATTCCTCCAAGGCGTCTTTGAAGCGGAAAACGGACGGCTTTGTCGCGGACTCGTCACGCTTCCGCTGACGTCGCAAGAGTCGCTAGTGACCTTCTGGCCGGATGAACAAGATGGCATTCGGCCGCGACCCGCAAACCGGATCAAAGCGGCGCGCGCGGCGGCCCTCACGCTCGAGCATGTCGGGGTAGCTGGAAGAGGGGGAGAATTGACGATCGAAAGCTCTATCCCGATAGGGCACGGCTACGGTTCCTCTACGGCAGACGTCATTGCGTCGATCCGCGCGGTCGCGGCTTCGGCGCGCGTCACGCTGCGCCAGTCAACTGTTGCGCGACTGGCGGTGGCCGCGGAAGGCGCAAGCGACGCCATCGCCTACTGCGACCAAGCTCTCCTCTTCGCTCACCGGGAAGGCCGTACAATCGAACATTTCGGAGGCGAGTTCCCGCCCTTTCTCGTTGTGGGTTTCAGGGACGGCAGTGCCCGGCCCATCGACACGCTGGGCATGCGACGAGCACGCTACGATAGTGAGGAAATCGGAGTCTTCCGTGTTCTGCGCGGATTGGCGTGTCGCTCAATTAGGCAACAAGATCCCCGCCTGCTTGGACGTGTCGCAACCATCAGCGCCAGGATAAGTCAGAGGTATCTGCCGAAGGCAGCTTTCAACACTGTTCTGGACATAGCGCGCGGGCATGACGCATGCGGCGTGCAAGTGGCTCACAGTGGCACTTTGATCGGCATCCTCCTGGATGCTGCCGCACCGCGACCCGCCATGCGCGCCGTCGAACTCGCAAGGCAGTTGAGGGGCGCAGGCTTCACAGATGTTCATACATTTGGCCTTAACGCCGAAACGAGAGTAATCCAGTGAGCGCAGGTGAAGACTACTTACGCGCCTATGAAACACCGCGATTTGCCCAGCTCGCGCCTAACCTCAACGCCGCCTGCTTTTCCCTCATGAAGCTGCTGCCCGCCCGATTCATGGTGGACCGTGCAGAAGCATCAGGACGCCTTAAGCGCGGTGGGCACATCATTGAAACGACGTCGGGCACGTTCGGCCTGGCCATCGCCATGCTAGCTGCCGCCCGTGGCTATGGGCTTACACTTGTCACGGCCTCCAGCCTCATCGACGTGAAACTCAAGAGACGGCTGGAACAGCTCGGTGCCAAAGTGATGGCCATCGATGATCCTCAGGGAGACGGCAATCAGCGTGGTCGGCTCGAGTACCTTCAGAAGACCTTGCAAGATAACCCGGACACGTATTGGCCACGACAGTACGACAGTCCGGAAAACCGGTTTGCCTACGCGCGCCTGGCGGATCTCGTTATTCGTTCACTCGGCCGCGTCGATTGCCTCGTCGGCTGCGTGGGAACAGGGGGATCGCTGTGTGGAACCGGAGGTTTCCTTCGTGAGCTCTTTCCAGATCTCAGGATGATTGCTGTCGATACCCACAGAAGCATGCTCTTCGGCCAGCCTGTCGGAAGGCGCATGCTGCGCGGGCTCGGCAACAGCGTTTTGCCGGACAATGTTCGACATGAGATGATCGACGATATTCATTGGGTGGGCGCATTGCCGGCTTACGCGATGGCGCATGGGCTGTTTCGCGATCACGGACTCTTCATGGGCCCGACCAGCGGCGCCGCAGCCTTGGTCGGCGCATGGTTCGCCAGGCAAAATCCCGAAGCCTCCACCGTCGTGATAATGCCAGATGAAGGGCATCGTCATTCCGATACAGTCTATAACCCGGATTGGCTCGCCGGCTTGAAGGACTGGCCAATCTCAATTCCACTTGAGCCAACAGTTCTCAAGCGAATTCACCCGGCCGAGGAGACGGCATGGACCAGATTTCCTTGGGACCGTAGAACTCTAAGCGCCGTTCTCGCAGAGTTTGAGGGCTCGTCCCCGGCGGAGCGACAGGTCTGAATTCAGAGCTTTGACGCGACAAGGCAGCACCGGCCAAGAGTCAGACGGGGTGCATCACCCGCTGAAGAAAATCCCTAGTGCGTTCGTGTTTCGGATGTCGAAGCAACTCCTTGGCCGGGCCTTGCTCGACGATCCGGCCGCCGTCGAGAAAGAGGACGCTATCGGAAACCTCGCGGGCGAACTGAATTTCGTGTGTAACCACGAGCATGGTCATGTTCTCGTCTGCGAGCGCGCGCATGACCTGCAGGACCTCGCCGACCGTTTCCGGGTCAAGTGCGGAGGTGGGCTCGTCGAAAAGAATGGCCTGTGGGCGCATCGCCAGGGCGCGGGCGATGGCCACGCGCTGCTGTTGGCCGCCCGACAATGACGCGGGATAGGCATTCGTCTTATCGGCCAAGCCGACGCGATTGAGCAATGCCGTGGCCCGCTCCCGGACCTGCTTCCTATTTTCCTTCAGCACGTAGAGCGGCCCTTCCATGACATTTTCCAGGGCTGTGCGGTGCGGAAACAGGTTGAAACGTTGGAAAACCATGGAAACGCGGGCGCAGATGGCGTGAACCTGGGGCGAGGCGGCATCGACCACGGTGCCGTCGATGCTGATGCGACCGCGCTGATAGGTCTCAAGCCCGTTCACACATCGTAGAAGCGTCGATTTGCCGGAACCCGAGGGCCCAATCAGACATACGACCTGTCCTTTGGCGATCTCGGCGTTGATCCCCTTGAGGACTTCGTGGGCACCGAAGGACTTGTGCACGTTGTCAAAGGTGATCATCCCGCCGCCCCAAGATAGCTTTCGACTCTGCGCATAAACAAGTTCAGCGGAACCGTCAGGCACAGGTAAAGCAGTGCCACCAAGGTAAAAACTGTCATGTTGTCGAATGTGGACGACGCAAGCATCTTGCCTTGCATGGTCAGCTCCTGAACCGAAATCACCGACACAAGCGAGGAGTCCTTCAGCAGCATGACCATGTTGTTGGCGTAAGGCGGCAGGATAATCTTGAATGCCTGCGGCAGCACGACGCGGCGCATCATCAACGGACGCTTCATTCCGATCGATTTTGCCGCTTCGACCTGACCCTTATCGACCGCCTCGATGCCAGCCCGGAAAGTTTCCCCGAGATAGCAGGAGTGAGCCAGCCCCAGCCCGATCGTGCCAGCCTGGAGCGCAGTCAGGTTGATGCCGATCTCGGGCGCGACAAAGTAGATATAAAAGAGAACCACCAACAGTGGTATGCCGCGCACGAAGTCGACAAGGAGCCGCGTCGGCACGGCGACACAGCGTATCCCCGATGTCCTGAACAGCGCCCAGACAAGGCCGAGCGCCGTCGCAAGACACAGCGCAAGAAAGGTTATCATGACGGTCAGCCAAACGCCGTTAAGAAGAAGCGGCAGATATTCCGTTGCATGCGCGATGAATTTGGTCATGGCCGGCTTCCTCTTGGCACGTACCCCGGCCGTCAAAGCCGGTCATTCCGATGCGATCCTTTGGTCCTGCCAGCCGGCGCTTCTGTCGAGGTCAGTGCGGGTTGGCCTCAAAGGCCATATTTGGCAAATATTCGGCTTAATTCGCCGCTTTCCTTCAGCTTGGCGATGGAGGCATTCACCTTTTCGAGAAGCAGTGGATTTTCCTTGGCAACCGCCAACGCGACCTCGCCTTTTTTCATCGGCTGATAGCCGTCGACGAGGCGAACACCCAGGTCGGGATTCTTTGAAAGCTGATATGCGACGATCGGGGCGTCACCGAAACCGGCCTTGATGCGGCCCAGAACCACATCGCGCATCATGTCAGCGATTGAGTCGTAGAGCTTGACTTGACCGAAGACGCCAAGCGCTTCCAGAGCGTCAGCGTAGGTCGAGCCGATCTGCGCCCCGACGGTCGCACCTCTGAGCTCCTCGATCGTGTAGTTTTTGCTATCGCCGGCAGCAACAAACATCGCCTCGCCATACGCGTAAACCGGCGTGCTGAAATCGATCACCTGCTTTCGTTTGTCCGTTATGAACATGCTGGCGGAAATCAGATTGATTTTGTCGGTCGTCAATGCCGGGATCAGGGCTGGAAAAGCGTTTATTTGAAAATCGGCGGTCGTACCAAGGCTCGCGGCAATCGCACTTGCCAGATCGACCATCGCGCCTGTCGGCTTTTGGGTTGCGGTGTCGACAAACGTGAACGGCACTCCGGTTGGCGTGACGCCGACTCTGAGCGTTTCCTCAGCCATCGTCTGAGTTGCCATTGCGACACTGAGGGCTGCGAGCCAGCCGATGAGTGTTTTGCGAAGCATGAAAATTCCCCTTTCATCATGTTTGAATCGAGGTTCCGCTCGCTAAGCGAGTTGAATTTGCCTCTCGTGGATAGCTTTTGGAAGTCGCAATTCCGTCCAGTGGTGGACGAGATCATCAGTCGATCAGAAGTCGTATCTGTTCATGATCGTCTCTATCTTCTCTTCAGGACATCTTGGCCGCGCGTTGTTCATCAGAGGGCGTGAAATAGTCGCTGTCCTGGGCAAGGTGTTCCCACGCTTCGGCAACTGACCGAAACGATTGTTGTGCTTGGCCCGCGCCGGTCGAACGATCCAAATCCTTGAGGCCGCTCGCTGTCACGATGGCAACGACGCTGTCCGACCGCGCGATGGTGCCTTCTCGCCTCAAGGATTCGATAGCTGCAAATGGCGTCACCGAGGCAAGCTCGGCAAAAACACCCTCGGTGGCCGCAAGCTGCTGCTGCATGGCTATCAAGCCGATATTGCCGACCGGCATTGCCGTGCCGCCAGATTCACGCAGGGCGTTGAGCGCCTGAAACGTGCTTCGTGTGGTGCCGATCGAGATGGCAAGCGTGTCGAAGCTTGCGGGGACTTCGGCAACCAGATCTCCCTTGCCGGCAAGGGCTCTGGCCAAAGATCCATGCACTTCCGCCGCCACGAGTCTCGGCAACCGCTCGATCTTGCCTTGGCTAAGAAGGTCCTTAAATCCGGCCCACAGCCCGGCAAGCGCGTCCCCATAGCAAACAGGCAAGGCGCACCAGTCCGGCACGGCACCGTGCATTTGTTCGACGATTTCGTAAGCCAGGGTCTTGTAGCCCTCGATCCCGACAGGATGACTGCCCACCACGGGGCTGTGAAACGGTGATGTTGCAAACCATCCGAGGCGCTCGGTACCAGCGGCAAGCAATGGCCAGCGATGGGACTTGTCGGCCAGGGATACGACGCTTGCGCCGTATTTGCGGATCTGCGCCAACATTGCGCCGGCGGTGCCTGAGAATGTGACAACGACGCATTTCAGGCCCGCCCGTGCAGCATAGGCGGCAAGTGAGGCCCCGGCGTTCCCCGACGAAGCAGTCGCCACCACGCGTGCGCCACTCAAACGTGCCATCGACACCGCCACGGTCGAGAAGCGGTCCTTGTGGGACCAGGTAGGGTTTGCGCCCTCGTCCTTGATAAGAAGCTTGGGGACGCCGAGCTGCTTTCCCAGCTTCTCGGCGCTCAGCAACGGCGTCAGGCCCTCGCCCAAGGAGATTGCATCGCTGAGTCCACAAGGAAGCATGTCGGCATAGCGCCAGAGCGAGGGCAGGGCGGCACCCGCTGCGGAAGCGGCCGATGTAGCTCCGGATGGATTGTAGGCGACCTTAAGATTGGCCGGTGCTTCGGCACAGCATATCGGGCAGCCGCGTGAGTCGATTTTGGTATCGATCCGGAACAAGGCGCCGCATCGAATACAGGAAAACCCTGCCGCGCGGCTCATAACGGCACCCGGGTGATTGCATCGTGCGTCTGCGTCAGCCGCTCCACTCCGCGCTGGCGAACAACCACCATGTCCTCCACCTGGAGTCCCCAGCGGCCGATTTCGTAGTAGGGGGTCTCCACGCACAGCACCATTCCTTCTTCAAGGATGTCTGTACTGCGCGCCGAGAGCGTCGGCGCATCATAACCATCAAGGCCGATGCCATGTCCGACGTGATCGCGCTCGTAGTGGGCAATTCCTTCGCGCTTCACCACACGCACGACCGTCTCGAAGAGCTGTGCTGCTGCCATGCCCGGCCGGATAATGTCGCAGGCATGCTGAACGCCGCGCAGCAGCGCCTGCTGAAGCCGATGCGCCTGCGGCGGCGGCTCGCCCAGCGCGGCGATGCGGGCAATGTCGGCGCGGTAGTGCCGAAACCGGCCACCGACGTCGAAGCGGATGATTTCTCCAGCGCGCAACCTGCGGTCAGACGGCTGGACGTTCATGAGCGCGCTGCGCTCGCCAAAGCCGATGCATCCCAGTACGGGCAGGGCGCCTTCCTCGACCGTCCTGACATGAAAAGCGCGCGCCAGATCTGCTTCGGTGGCGCCTTCCTGAGCAACGCCGAGTGCTGCTTGAATGGAGCGTTCGGCAATCTGGGCAACTTGGCCGAGCCGTTCGATTTCATCTGCCGTTTTTACGGCACGAACCTCGCGAAGCAATGCGGTGGCTGGTAGGAACGACGCATTGGGAAAATGGGCTCTGAGGGTTTCCTGGTATCCTGGCGCGAGCCCCGCCTCGTCTATGCCGATCCGCCCACGGGTGAGCTTGGCTTCCTCCAATGCGGCGACCAAAGCCGCAATGGCATCGCCATGCCTCGGCAGGTCTCGAAGCTGGAGGTGTCGTTCATTGGCGAGGTCCACGGTGGCCGAGGAACCGACATTGGCGTAAAAGTCGCCATAGCGCCGAACCTTGCTTACCCACAGTTCCTGATCGGCAACGAGGTCGAGGGTGCTGGAGCTGGCGATGATTTCAGGCGTGCCCTTGTCGGGAGCTGGCCACACCACATAGGCCTGCGGACCACGACGGATCCATTGCGGCAGAGCCCAGAAGCCGCTCATATAGGTCACGTTTTCCGGCATCGTCGCTATGACGGCATCAAACCGGGCTGCCGACATGCATTGTTTCAGGCGGGCCTCGTTAAGCAGCATGGTGGGAATCCCGAGCCTGTTTTGCTTCCAGAAAGCCGAGGCCTGCTGAGATGCGCGCCGCAGCTGCCATTACTGACTCTCCAACCTCGGCGATCTCCACATGCGGCCCCACAGACCGGGGGTAGGCCACACTTATCGCAGCCATGATTGTGCCTGATGCATCGCGAAGCGGTGCGCCGACCGCAATCAGCCCGGTAAAATTCTCGTCCAGGGATGTTGTGTAGCCGATGGGCTCGGACGCTCTGATTTGAGCAACGAGCTTGTGCGGATCGGTGACTGTGCGTACGGCAACCTGCTCCAGTGGACCGCGTCCAAGGATCCCGATGACCGCCTCGCCGCTCAGCTCCATCAGGAGCGCCTTGCCCAACGCGGTGGAGTGCAAGGGGAAGGTCTCGCCAGGTGAAGAACGAATGACGACCGGACTCTTGCTTTGCACGGTCAGCAGATAAATTCCGCAATTGCCGCGCCTGATGCCGAGGAATGCGTTGAAGCACCCTTCGGCGGCCAGCGCCTGCAGTTCGATTTCAGCCAAACCAACCAGGCGATCTCTGCCCAGGACCTTCCGCGCCAGCGCCAGCACGGAGTGACCCAGCCGGTAGCGCCGCGAGTCTGGCGACTGCTCGACATAGCCCTGCTCTGCCAGGGTATTCAGAATTCGCTGCACGGCGGGAGCACTCTGCTCAAGCCGGCGGGCGAGTTCGCGCACCCCGACCGCTTCGTCCGCTTCCTTGAGGACATTGAGAACCGCAAGCCCACGTTCCAACGAAAGATTTCCTGTCACTGGCGTTCCTTATTTCGGAATGGCGTTCCGTAATATGACGAGAAAAGCAGCAATGGCAGCGCCTGTCAATGCCGAATGTTCACTATAGTGTGTCGTCCTAAAGTGTACGCAGCGACGACCATGCCCTCATGGACCTACGGGTGGTTGTCGGCTTGAACGTACAGAGGATTCGGCGCGCACAAGCCCTCTCTCAGGAGGAACTGTCGTTCCGTTCAGGGTTCACGCGCGCCTACCTGAGTGGTCTGGAGTCCGGCCGGCGCAACCCCACACTTCTGTCGCTTGCAAAGCTTGCCACTGCATTAAGCGTCGACATCGAGGAATTGACCAAACGGCCAGGCAAAGACGCCCCAGCTGTGGTGCAACGTGGGCGGCGCAGCAGAAAATCCTGATCCTCCCGCGGCCTCTTGGCCGGTGGATCACGGCGAGTTGCGACGGACGAGCTGCTCCACGTCAACCTGCAATGCCAACGCCAGTACCTCCAGCGTATCGAGGGTCGGTGAGTTCTCCTCCCGCTCGAGCTTGCCGACATAGTTGCGATCAAGGCCGGCAAGGTCCGCGAGCTGCTCCTGCGACAGGCCCGTGCCTTGGCGTAGCAATCTCAGATTGCGAGCAAAAACCGACCTCAGCCTCATGCTGCGAGGCAGTCAGAACGCGCCCTTTAGTGCCACCTACTATAGTAGTCAAACGTCATGGCGCATGTTGCGGCCGGACCTAAGTTATTTATTGTTTTCTTTGTCTCAGTACATTGAAAGGGCCTACAATGGCGGCGGTTCACGGGAGCGTCTTACAGGATCAGCTAATACAAATCTTTGAAGCAACCGCGCAGATTGACCGTGCAACCAGCGCCGCCGAGATCATTCGGCAACTGCGCAAGAGCATCGAACGTCACGGCTACGCAGCCTGTCTCGTCACCGAATTGCCACGCCAGGACACCGGATCGCTGGATGGACACATCCTTGTCAACGGTTGGCCGCAGGAATGGTACGACCACTACAGGGCTGTCGGACACTACCGCCATGACCCTTGCGTTGCTTTGTGCCGTGGTGCAATCGGGCCGTTCCTTTGGAGGGACGTCCATCACGGCTTGACGAACAGCAATGCCAGGAGGGTGATGGATGAGGCAAAAGAATTTGGGCTTTGGGACGGGATCTGCATCCCAATCCAGGCATCATTTGGCAATCCGGCCTGCGTAACGGTTGCCGGACGCGAAATTGATTTGGCGCCGACGGTGCGCTGCACCGTTCATGCGCTTGCGCGCCATGCCTACTCGGCTGCCGAACGACTCGTTGGCAGCTCGCTCGGGCGGCCGAGACAAAAGCTTTCCCAGCGAGAACGTGAAATCCTGCAGTGGGTCGCGGGAGGAAAGACCGCATGGGAGGTTTCCCGAATACTTGGCATCTCGGAAAACACTGTGACTACCCACCTGCGCAACATCAAGCAGAAGCTCAGCACCGCCAACGTCGTGCACGCAATCGTCGAGGCTTTTCGCAGGCACGAAATCGAGCTTTGATCCATCCTCAGATCTGGGTATTTCACGGGCAATCGTCGCGTGGTCGGATGGGTTTCCATCTCGAGGAACCGCAATGATTCAGGTCCATGTCGTCGACGCGTCAAACAGCTTTGCCTATCGAGGGGATCTCGACAGCTACTTCCGCCTGCGGCATGAAATCTATGTCGATGAACGTGGCTGGCATGAGCTGAGGCGCCCCGACAGTCGCGAGATCGACCCGTTTGATACATCCGAGGCGATTCATCTGCTCGGTATCCAGCCGGGAAGAGGTGTCGTTGCCGGATCCCGCCTGGTGCCGAGCCTCAGACCGCATCTGATGAGCGAAATCTTTCCGCAACTTGCCGATGGTGGCGTTCCGCGCCGACCCGATATCTATGAGTGGACGAGATTTTTCGTGGCCCGGGATTTTCGCGAGCCCGGCCGGCCCTGCCAGGTCGCCGGCGTGATCTACTGCGGAATTCTGGAATTCTGCATTCAAAGAGGCATTAGCAATCTGACGATTGTCTGTGAGGACTACTGGTTCGACCGCTTGGCATCGATCGGGTGGTGCCCGAAAAGGCTCGGCGCTCCATTCAAATGCGATGACATGACCATCATCGGCGTGATGGTCGACGTCGGCCCGTCCGCCTTGGCCGCGACGCGACAATTCTACCGCATAACCGACCCCGTGCTTTGGGCCGAAACGCCAATCAAGCGGCTGGCCTGACCGCGGGCCGCAGTTGGGCGTTACGCCTCGAACGAACAGGCTGCCTGGCAGACAAGTTGGTGGATGCCGGCGATCGTGCATCTACCTGTCAGCCGAAACGCTAATCGCAAAAACGGCCGCTCCAGTCACCACCGGGCGAAATCGTGCTGTTCGAAACCGAAAACTAAGCGATTGACTTGCCAACGTTTGGAAAAAATCATGTCTCGACCGGCAGCCGGTTCGACCGCTTGATCTGCGCAAGCGCGAAGCTGGACTCGATGGAGGAGACGCCATCGAGCCGCGTCAGCTTTTCCTTCAGGAAGCGCTCATAGGCGTGCAGGTCGCGCACCACCACACGCAACAGATAGTCGCGCTGGCCAGTCATCAGATAGCAATCGACCACCTCCGGCCAGCGTGCGATCGCCGCGTTGAACCGCTTCAGCTCGTTCTCGCGCTGGCGCTCAAGCTTGATTGAGGCAAACACCGAGATCGGCAGATCGACCATGTCCTGGTCAATCAGGGCGGCATAGCCGGTGATCACGCCCATATCCTCCATCAGGCGGACCCGGCGGGCGCAGGGCGAGGCCGAAAGGCCGACCCGCTCGGCAAGCTGCTGGGCCGTCATCCTGCCATCGACCTGCAGCGCAGCAATGATCTTTCGGTCGATACCGTCTAGTCGAGTTTTTGGCATGGAACGTTACTCCATTGGTCGATATTGCGGAAACCAGCTAACGCAGCTGCCAATCTCATGCAAGATTAGCGACAATCGGTTCTTGCTCAGCCCTATGATTGCGACGATCGCAACCGGGAGTCTTGCAGCATGGACAAACAAAAACTGGAGGCACTTTCGGCGCTGGAGAAAAAGGTGCTCTGGCTGTCGACATGGATGATCCATAACGCCAATCACCTGCGCGAAAATACGGACGGCTTGAAGGTTGGCGGACACCAGGCGTCCTCGGCCTCGCTGGTGACGATCATGACCGCGCTATATTTGTCGGTGCTGAGGCCACACGACCGCGTTGCGGTGAAGCCGCATGCCTCGCCGGTATTCCACGCCATCCAGTATCTCCTTGGGAACCAGACGAGGGAGAAGCTCGAACGGTTTCGCGCCCTCGGTGGCGCGCAAAGCTATCCGTCGCGGACCAAGGATGTCGACGACGTGGATTTCTCGACCGGCTCCGTTGGGCTTGGTGTCGCGCAGACGCTGTTTGCCTCGCTTGTGCAGGATTATCTCGGCGCTCGCGACCAAAGCATGCCCGAGGGCCGCATGGTGGCGCTGATCGGCGACGCCGAGATGGACGAAGGCAACATCTTCGAGGCGCTGTTGGAGGGGTGGAAACACGGCCTGCGTAACTGCTGGTGGATCGTCGACTACAACCGACAGAGCCTCGATGCCGTGGTTCGCGAAGGCCTTTGGGAACGCTTCGAGAACATTTTCCGCAATTTCGGCTGGGACGTCGTCATCCTGAAATACGGCAAGCTGCTCGAAGCCGCTTTTGCCGAGCCGGGCGGCGAGGCGCTGAGGGCCTGGATCGACGCCTGCCCGAACCAGCTTTATTCGGCGCTGACCTTTCAAGGCGGCGGCGCCTGGCGCAAGCGGCTGTTGGCCGACATCGGTGAAAAACCGGGACTGAAATCGCTTCTCGAGCGGCGGTCCGATGCCGAACTCGCCGCGCTGATGACAAATCTCGGCGGCCACGACCTGCCATGCCTGATCGAAGCTTTCGAGACCGCACGCGGCAATGACCAGCCGACCTGCTTCATCGCCTACACTATAAAAGGCTTCTGCCTGCCGCTCGCCGGCCACAAAGACAATCACGCCGGATTGATGACCAGGGATCAGATGGAAGTCTTTCGCGCCTCGATGTCGGTCAGGGAAGGGCGCGAGTGGGATGCCTTCGAGGGGCTCGATATCGACGAGAGGGACTTGCGGCGCTTCCTCGATGCAGTGCCGTTCGGCGCAAAGGGCCAGCGGCGCCGGCACGCCCAGCACATTGTGATCCCTGATCGTCTCGTCGCGGAAGCCAAAGGCCGTGTCTCCACCCAGGTCGGCTTCGGCAGGATGCTGGACGAGATTGCACGGGCCGGCGGCGCCCTCGCTGACGCGATCGTCACCACGTCGCCCGATGTCACCGTTTCGACGAATCTGGGCCCCTGGGTCAACCGGCGCGGCCTGTTCGCGCGTCAGTCACTCGCGGACACTTTCCGCAGCGAACGCATCGCCTCGGCGCAGAAATGGGAATTCGGCACCTCCGGCCAGCACATCGAACTCGGCATCGCAGAGAACAATCTGTTCATCCTGCTGTCGGCACTTGGGCTGTCGCATTCGATTTTCGGCAAACGGCTGCTGCCGATCGGCACGCTCTACGATCCGTTCATCCAGCGTGGTCTCGATGCGCTCAACTATGCCTGCTACCAGGATGCGCGCTTCCTCCTTGTCGCCACGCCGTCCGGGGTCACATTGGCGCCGGAAGGCGGGGCGCATCAGTCGATCGCCACACCGCTGATCGGCATAGCGCAAGACGGGCTTGCCGCCTACGAGCCGGCCTTCGTCGACGAGTTGGGCGTCATCATGCGCTTTGCGCTGGATTATATGCAGCGCGACGGCGACGCCGTGCAGTCGGAGCGCACCTGGCTGCGCGACGAGACCGGCGGCTCGGTCTATCTGCGGCTCTCGACGCGCCCGGTCGAGCAGATCATTCGTCCCATGACGCCACAGCTCGAGCAGGACATTGTCGATGGTGGCTATTGGCTGCGGCGTCCAGGTCCCAATGCCGAAGTGATCGTTGCCTACACCGGCACCGTCGCGCCGGAAGCCATCGAGGCGGTCGGCATGATGGCCGAGGACCGTCGGGACGTCGGTCTTTTGACCGTGACTTCGGCCGATCGCTTGAACGCAGGCTGGACGGCGGCAAGTCGCGCGCGCGAACGCGGCCTCGTCCATGCAAGGAGCCATATCGAAAGGCTGTTTGCCAATCTCCCTGCGCATTGCGCGATCGTCTCCGTCACCGACGGTCATCCGGCGGTGCTCGGCTGGCTGGGCTCGGTGTACGGCCACCGCACGCGCAGTCTCGGCGTCGAGCACTTTGGCCAGTCGGGGACGATCGGTGACCTTTACCGCCACTTCGGCATCGACGCCAATTCCATCGCCACGGCCGCAGATCGCATTGCTGTTGGCCGCCCCATCCGCTACCTGCGCGCGCTGGATTGATGCTGCGCGTCGCCGTCCGGGATCGTCGGCGTGGCCAGCCGCCAGTCCCGTCCGCGGCGAAGCGAGGGTCACCCGCCATGGGTGGTGCCGGACATCTTTCCCGCACCAGCCTGCGGGAGGTTGGCATCTCGTGTTCGCTAACAGCACAGGCCAATTCGTGTTCCTTCTGCACGGTTCACTGCCTCCTTCAACGGCCGTGCTGCGTTGAAAATGGCTATCTACTTCGCCGTGATCGCTTGGCGCGCGGGCCGGGCTGGTTCTGAGCTCCATGCGTCACTCGAAACAGGCCACAGGCTCGCGCTGCACGATCTCGCGGCAGGATCCAAGGTGCGCAAGTGCGCAGACGTGATCGGCGCCTCACAACCTTGAAAGTCTGCCCGGAGTTTGAACTGCGCCCGCTCTCGCAGCGCACGGCGATGCCCGTGCGTGGTGTACTTGGGGTCGACCGTCGAGAGCGGGCCGACCGATCTCATTTTTCTTCTGAGCCAGGCGTCAGTACACCGAAGTCGGTGCTTGGAGCAATCCAGCGTCGTTGTTTTGCAATTGCGCAGGCCGAATTTTCCAAATAGGAACCCCGGAGATGAACAAGGGAACGATTTTGATGAAGGAAGCAATTGGGCAGAGAAATGCCGATCTGCTAGGGATGACAGCAGATATCGTCGCAGCCTATGTCCAGAGCAACGCAACGCCCGTGGCGGATCTGCCGAATCTGATCGCCAGCGTTAATTCTGCGTTGTCTGGCCTGGCTAGGCCGGTCGCTGCACCATCGCCAATACTTACGCCTGCGGTAAATCCTAAGAAGTCGATCTTTCCCGAATACATTATAAGCCTTGAGGACGGGCGCAAGTTCAAGTCGATGAAGCGCCACCTGGGCTTGCTTGGCATGACGCCTGATGAGTACAGAGCCAAGTGGGGTTTGGCGTGGGACTATCCTATGGTAGCGCCCAGCTATGCGGCTCAGCGGTCTGCGCTTGCCAAGGCTGCCGGTCTCGGCCGCAAGGCGGTTGCCAAAACGCCGC
The DNA here is from genome assembly GCF_040322355.1 of Mesorhizobium sp. M0145. Classification (NCBI taxonomy): domain Bacteria; kingdom Pseudomonadati; phylum Pseudomonadota; class Alphaproteobacteria; order Hyphomicrobiales; family Phyllobacteriaceae; genus Mesorhizobium; species Mesorhizobium sp. M0145. Next base: position 25,493 of record NZ_JAMYTK010000036.1, on the reverse strand, counting down.
CAAGGAAAGCGCCGACAAAGCGCAAGGCCAAAGCCTGACAGTGCGCGACTTCGGGCCATGCCGTCAGGTCTAGATGGTCTAGGTGGCGTGGCTGGGAATGAGCTGCCTGGCTTTGCGGTTTAGTAAGCGCCGCTCACGCCACAACACAGGCTTCAGCACGGCTTGTGTCTTCATGTCCTCGTATCCTGGCGGGGGCAGGAGAGGTCGATCAATGTGCGATCGATAAGTCGACCGGATACATCGTCGCCCTCAACAGACAATCAAATCATATCGGTAAAATCGCACTACATCGATACATCTCGCTCTGCTCGATGCCACAAAGCAACAAAGCCGCTGAATCCAGCAGCGCTCCGTGCTTCAAGGGCATGGCCATACGGGTGCTGGGTAAGCCTAAATTTCTTCCCCGAGCAATATCCTGGCCTCCTTGGCAGCAGCGATGAACGCCTGGCGCGCTATCCTTGGTGGTTTTTCTCCACGGATTACGGCAAGGCATGCTTCGATTGCGGCCAGCCGCGACTTGCCCTCCGGCCTCGGCCAATCCCTCAGCAGAACTTCGGCCGCGTCGGATACCGACGCAACAACTCTGTCGCGATCGATCCGGCCGGGTTGAACGACGACGGGCTTTCTGAAACGTCTCGTACGCACGACAGCCTCCAAGAACAAGTTATGTTAGCTTCTGCGGATCCTTTGCGCCACATCAAACGTCCGCAAGTAACTGAAGGCATCCGCTTGGCCCAGAAGCTGCCGCCGCGATGGACGCTGGCCAGTGCTTCAGCACGTCGGGCTTGGCCCCCTACTTTCGAAGAGCGCCTCGCCAAGAGCGGCGTTACCCAATAAATGATCCACAAATACCCAGTGAAGGGGAGTTCTCCGAACACCGCGAAATGGATCTCGGGGCTGAATTTACTCCATATCCGGCACGTCACCGCTGGTGAATAGCACGGTCGGCGGACCGTAGTCGCCAACGGCCGGGTCGGCGTCGCGGCTCCATGCTATTACGCCAACGTGCTTCCCTGCGAGCGCCTGACCGGTGCGGATGGCGCGTTCCTCGCTTTGCTGATCGGCCGGACCAAAGGCGGAAAACAGTTCGCCGTCCTCGCCTCGATCGAACGCCACCACGACGATTAGCTTGGGCTTCTTTTGACCGGGCAGAACATGATCAGACATGGCGGGAACCTATCACATGACCGAGGATTGAGTCACGTTCCAGACTCGGGAGGTGCGCCTGCAAGAGCATCGTTTTGAGGAGCCTGTGCGCGTTGCACTCGGCAGGTCGCGGAACACTATCTGCACTGTGGAGCGGGTTGCCCAAGCCGCCGATATCCTTCTGAACAGATGGCCGACGACGACCAGCAAGAAGCACGTCGCGGCCCAGAAAGCCTGTCTTGGTGCTCTCAAAGGACTGAAGAAAGCTCACCTTGCCCGTAAGGCTTTCGTTGAGGTCGCGAAGGAGGCGGACATCTAGGTCGGCGAGTTGTGCTTCCGGGTCGGTCGGCAATTCCAAATCTGCGGCACCCGGCCTTTTCTCGGCAGACCAACCAGCGCAACATGCCTCAAGCGCCGCTAGCTGGGCTTTCATCCAGATTTGAGCGGCTTTGTCTTCTTTTTCTGTCGGCTGGCCGTCATCGGGAAAACCACTTATGTCCCAGCCCTCGAGCGCGAACATGCCTTCTGCTGCTTGTCTGCTGTGATGCCGGCACGCTCCAATACAGCCTCGGGGGCCAATAACCCACGCAAAATCTCCTCGCCCGAGGTACCCTTGACGCGCAAAAGCAGGTTCATATCTGCCTCCTTTTGCTGTTGACGTTGCAAGTGAACAAAAACAGAACAAAAAGTCAAGAGCGCCTTGACGGACGAGGAAAATGTTCCTCATTTCTAGGCATGCCAGAACAACCCGAAAAGTGGCCGAGGGGCGCGCCATGGACGTTGATGCATGCCCACAATACGGGGCAGGTGGCCCGCATCAGCTGCGGCCACTGCAACATCAAGCGTTTTTACAAGCCGCTGGAGCTGCGGAAGGTGATCGGCAACGTCACCATTGACCAGGTGCGGGCAAAGGTCCGTTGCGAAAAATGCGGTCGCAACGAATGGATGAGAGCCGAACTTTTCCATCCTGTCGGTCAGGAATTGGAGACGATCCGCTTCCGCCGGCTGGTTGAAATCAGATGGGAGCGGCGCGTCGTGTGGAGGGACGAGTGACGGCATTTTTCGATCGAGCCCGGCTGCGGGAATGCGGCTGTTGGCCGGTACACCGCTGGGCCGCCAGGGCCGGGCGCGTCTCGGCCGTCGCTGGCGCCGGCCACCAATGGCAGCACCGGCCAGGCGAAGGAAGTTTTCCGGCAGACTTCGGCATGCATGTAAGATCGGCATGCGCACCAGATAGACCGCCGCCAGAATGTGGGCGCAACAAGCTAATGGTTGGAAATGTTTTCCTGTTGCCCTTCCCTAGGTGACGCCCGAAACAAAGCACGTGCGCTTTGAATGCAGCGCCTTGAAAGACGCGGAAATCGGTCATCCGTTGGAGGTCGGAACTAGCAGACCTTGTTTAGGCGCTCCCGTCTCGCTTTCCTCGTCGATAGTCCGAAACGGCAAATACGCGTTGGCCTCAAGCCATTCTCGCAGATTGATCTGGATAAGCTCCGGCCTGCCGATTTTCATCTCGGCTGCTATGGAATCGAGTGCGTCTGCGGTTGCTGGCTCAAGCGGCACGCCACCGACGTTTCTTAGCATCAAAGCAGCGCGACGCAGGACAATCTGCAAATCCGCGCGAGGCATGTCGGCTATGCGCTCAGCGGCGGTTTCGAGATCTTCCGCGAAAGATCCGCGTGTCATTGGCCAAGTCCGTGGTGGTACTCAATTGCTGCTGCCGCAAAGGTTTTCGCAGGGTGCTCCGTCGCCATCGCGGTCGAGATTGCCTCCCCACGGGCAATTCTGCAGGTACCAGATTGCCTCCGCACAGGACCGAATCTTTCCGCACGTCGTTCGCGGGCTACAGCTCCACGATTGAGCGATGTGTTCATTTGGCGAAGCGCTCATCGGATAAGTTGGATAGGTTGTCGCGCTGGCAGAGAAGCAAACCGCCACGAAGAACAGCATTTTCAGCCCTCCCAAGCCCCATCCGAACATGCGGCAAGCTAAGCGGGCATGCAATACGCCCAAGGTGGCGACGCAGTTGCCAGTCGTGCCGGGTGGGTTTTGAAAATCGGCCAAAGTCTCGGCTAGACCGTTCGCCCACGGAGGGCCGCAGATGCTGTCGAGATGATTGCCTTGATGTCGACGACAGACGTGACGGCGATGATCGCCTCAACCAGCGCGTTAGCGCAACTGTCGATCCATTCGCCCAGTGGCTCTCGTGGGTTTCCCGACAAGCCGGATGGCTGCCCTTTGACACGCTCATCGACTTCCATTGGCAGTCGCCCGGCCGCTTCTGCATCGAGCTTGTCCAATTGCCACATTTACAGGGTCACTTCGGTTGGTGGGACCAATTGCAATAGTACCGATTATCGGCACCATCGGCGGCTCCCGATCTTGTACTTTCTTCTTTGCCTTTAGTTCAGTAATTTCCTCGTCACGTCTGGCAATGCGGCTTTCCAGATTCGCGAGACGTTCGGTCAACAAATAGCGGCCGACCTCAAATCCGCCTCCTCCGAAGAGAACGGCAAAACTGGCAAAGACGGCCGGGTTCGCCAGCACCAGCGTGGAGTTCGCTTCCAAAAAACTGATAAGATCGTGCATCGTCAACTCGACCCCGTCGTGCTGCAAACAAGATAGCAGTCATGACCGGCTGCCTCGGCCTCGAATTCTCCGCCCGGCATTTCTTGTTCCGGACCGTTTGGGTTCCTTGTAAGTCAAAAGTCCCGGGTCGCTCGCCGTCATGACAGACGTCCATGGCTCATTCCAAGGTTGGCCGCGTGTCGTCATACCCGAGGGTCACCAATCCAGGGTGCCGGTGAGCGAGAGCCAGAATTTGAGTCTCAAGCTCGCACTTATACGCCATGAGCGCCTTTATCGTCTTTAGGGGGCTGCCCGGCGATGAGCTTAACCGCTTCAGAATGCAGTTCAGCTTTGGTTTCGCGATCCAAGCGAATGATGCTCATTGTCGTTCCTCTTAGCGGACCGCCCGACGCGGTGTCGAGAGTGCGTTGAAGACGGCCCTGAAGATGGACCTTGAGGACGATCATTTACTTGAGCGCATTCGGAAACAGGTGAGCAGGAATATTATTGGCAGCTTGGCGGCATGAAGAAATCTTAAAAAATGCATTCCGAGATACGTTTCTGGATGTGAAGCTAACGACAATCTTCAATTTTATTCGTATAGAATCGCGTGTTGTGAACGCATAGTTGAGGAGCCCCCGAAATGAACGCAAAGCTCAAAAGCGAAGCCCGCCGCAAGGTAATTCTTCATCGATACCTTAATAACAAACCTTGAAAGATATTGCGACCAAGATCGGATGCTCACTGGCGAGTTTAAGAGTCAGCGCCAGTAAACTCGGTTGCACTCGAACCCCGACGGAGGCGGCGGAATTTCGGCGTGGCTTTCATATGCCGGAACACAAACGGGAAGATTACAACCAGCTGATGATCTATGGACGGTATAAATCTCGCGATTGCGGGCAAATTCTGGGAATCTTAACAGTGTAATTATCAGATTTCGAGTAAGATTATTACGGAATGGATATTATAACTTGAAGACTTTCTGTAGATCACGAATAACTTTATTCTGGCTGGTGAAACGTTGGGTAGGGGTAGAAAATGACTCTGATGGATAGACACAGCGATGCTGTTTCGGGTAGCCGATATATTGCGACAACGACCAAGTATAACCATGAGGCGCATACGACGCGGCCTTCTTATGTTTTTCCTCCAGATCGTGCATCGGGCGCAGGGGTCGGGGAGCCAAGAGCACGCAGCCTGGAATCCATAACCGGCATGCTTGATCGCATCGGCTGCGGCTATCTCGTGCTGAACCGCGAGAGGAAAGTGGTCGAATGGAACGCAGCCGCTCAAACCACGCTGGAGCGCCAGGGAGAAGTGGCCGATACGGCCAGCGGTCTTTCGGTGGCCTTGAGGCGGCTGATCGCGAATGTTCCGGCCCATTTCCTGCCGGGCTCACTATCGTGGGTGGTGATCCGCAGCAACGGCGACAAGCCGGTGATATTGAACGAGAACGGGTTTATCGCTCCTGACGGAACGAGCATTGTGGCGTTACTGGACCGCGAGAACAGGTCGGGGCCAAATCCTCAGACACTGCAAAAGATGTTTGGCTTGACGAGCGCGGAAACGCACTTGGCATTGCGCTTGGCTCAGGGCGATGCGCCGCTGGAGATCGCCCGCAGTTGGCGCCTCAGCCGCACCACGATCCGCTCCCAGCTTGCCTCGCTGTTCGCCAAGACCGAAACGAAACGTCAGGCGGAACTGGTGGCTCTTCTTGGGCGCATTTCAGTCTTGCCATAAGGGCCGTCGTTTGGATCCATCTCAGCAGACAGCCAATCCCGAAACGCTTTGATTTTCCGCTGGGCGATGGCGCGGGGCGGGCAGAGGAGTATGAATCTCGAAAAAGAGAATCACTCGCAGGCACCAAAGCCGCAATGGCGTCTACGGACAAGCACACAGCCAGGTAGTTGATAGCTACTGCTGTGCTTGGGATCGCCTATTTCGTAGCCTATTCATATTCCCCTGGTTTGATGCGCCTCATCGGCATCGCGTTTGTAATTTGCGCCTTCTACCGCACGCAGAATCCTTAGATATCACCGGCCTTGTGGTTGCTCTATTATGCCCCCGGCCGCTTGTTCTTGACGTAGTCCAAAGCCTCGACGTGCGTCCCGTCGACAGCTGTGACGAAGCACAAGTTTCGGCGAGAATGCGCTGGTGCCGTCGGTGCCGACGACCTTGACTATCCGTCCGCTTTCCGGGTGGATGGCATCGAATTGGGTGGTTAGGGCGATCATGTCGTTTTCTATTTTCTCTCCTCAGATTGAACCGCCGGTTGTCACGTTGTGATTATGCTTTTGCCTGCCTGTCTGTGCCCCTCATAATGGCCAAAGAACCGGATTCAGAAGCATGCTCACAACGTAACAACGAGAGAAAATATATCTTCCACATGGTCATCAGCTCTTCTGGAAACGGCTTCATGAGATGTTCCGGGCCGGGGTCGTCAGGGTGATGTAGTCTTCGGGCGTCAGAATCACCGCCATAGGGTTGTGGATCGTCGCCATGAGCGGATTCGGCTCACAGGTCAGCAGCGTGAAGGTGCGGATGTTGTCGCCGGTAGCGGGGTCGCGCCAATCCTCCCAGAGCGCCGCCAAGGCGAACGGCTCGCCCGACTTCATCGGGATGGCATAGGGCTGTTTGTTCTTGCCCGTGCCAAAGCGGTCCTTCCATTCAAAGAAGCCGTCGATCGGCATCAGCGCGCGGCGTGACTGATAGGCGGCTTTGAACATGCCGTTGGTCTTTACGGTCTCGCTCTTGGCGCGCTGCGCTTCGAGCTGATGATAAACGTGGTCTGCATGGGCAGCCACAAGCATCAGAAGGGAGAAGCGCAGCATGAATCATTACGCGTGATTGGATGTGTCAGTGAAAGAGACCGCCATTTGCATTATCGACGAAGCCAGATTTGCCGCCAGATTTGCCGCGAGATAAAGGTGGCGAGCCATCCGGAGGATCTGGCACGGGTGCTCAAGGAGCCCACCTGGTGGGTTGAGCGGGTTGGGCTTGAAGCCGGGCCTTTGTCGCAGTGGTTGTTCGAAGGCCGGCCAGGGCCGGCCTGCCGGTGATCTGCATCGAGACCCGCCACACCAAGGCATTCCTTAAGGCGCAGGTGAACAAACCGATCGCAATGATGCCCGCGGCATTGCGCAGATGCGCAGATGATGCGGGTCAACCTGTTTCGCCCGGTGCATGTGAAGACCCTGACGAGCCAGAAGCGCCGGGCGCTGCTGACCGCCCGCAAGCTCTTGCAGGAAAAGGCCATTGCCGTTGAGAACGATCCCCGCGGCTTGCTACCGAACTTCGGAGCGGCTGCATCTCGCGTTCGAAGCCGCGCGGCTTGCATTCGGCGTACGGGACACGCACATCGCGGATTCCTGCCTACATGCGTGAGCCGGTCGCGGGGCTGCTCGACAAGGGCTTTGCGAGGAAGCTCGCGAAGTTGCTTGATCCCGGCAAGCGCGTGCCACTGCCGAAGTCGCCCGCGCCGTCGAGCGACAAGATCTATCTCACGGTCGTGGACCGCGACTGCACGACGCCACACTTCTGACTGCGCAGCGACGGCTGATCGGCACAGGCGGCCCGACATCCCCCCAACCCGGACGCCTGCCGCCTGTGCCAGCCCTCGCCAAGCCATTGCGAGCATCTGCGCACGTGGCCAAATTGTCGTTAGCTTCGCATCCGAATACTTATCCGGGCGTACATATCTCGCTCTTGCAGCGCTCTTGCACGCCGTCCTTTGGCTAATTTCGGACGACCTTCGTCAGTCCATCAAAAGCACCACAGCGGGATGCAGCTTCTTCAGATTCGGCAATGATTTCGATTGCCAGGGTATGTCTGGCGTTCCACGCACGACGAGTCGAACATCGGGATGCTTGCGCACCTCGATGGTAAATTTCGCGAGCAGGTTGATGCCGGAAGAGTTTAGAAAGTGAAGATCCTTAAGATTGAGCGTAATGGAAGCCGGATTACAGGCAAGAACACTGGTCGCCAACGCCGAGATAGGCGCACCGGCCTCGGAACTGGCAAGCCGCATCGCACCGTCGAAGAAAATTTCGCTTCCTTCAGTCCACACACGGTAGTCGTCTGTCTTGATTTCCATGGTCTTGCTTCGTTTCATTTAGTTGTGAATTTGCGAGATCGGAATGGACGCATATGTCTCCACGCAAATCCGATCGCTTTCATCGGCGGCGCTGAATATCCAAGCCAGGCGTGCGCCGTAGTCGCTCATCAACGTCAGCAATCCAAGTCCGGAGCCTGCCATGTCGGGGTTCGCGGCATTCTCTTCAATTCGCTGTATCAGCAGGTCCACGGGGTCGCCAACCGTGATGTCCGCCAGGAGACTTTGGAACTCAGACGCATCTTCACCATCGACGTCATTCGACACCTTGAGCTTGAAGCACTCCGAATCCATCGACGCCTCGATCACGATCTCACCCGGTGCGCGAAACTTGACGGCATTTTCGATGAGTTCGTTGACCAGATATCCGATGCTGTGTCGCACTTCCAAGTAGTCATTGCGGGACGACCGGAAGCGCAACGCGAAAAGATCGGCGATGAAGTCCGAGGTCGTGGCACAATGACGCCAACTCAAGTCGAGAGGTCCGTCGAACAGCCGCACGCGACTGACGCTCTCTTTCATCCCGATTGCAATGTCAGGGGTACCGAACAGCGTTGTCATTGCTATTTGTGCCTTATGATCACGAGGGTGATGTCGTCGTGGATCTTCTGGATCCCGATATGAGCCATCAGATCGTCGATGATGCCGGTCTTGATGTCCTCGGCGCTACTGCCGTGACGTTTTTGCGCGCTCTGGCAGAGGCGCTCGAACCCGAACAGAGTTTTGTCTTGATCCTCGGCCTCGGTCACACCGTCGGTGTGCAGCACGATCACGTCCCCGCTTCCGAACAGGATGTCACGCGTGGCAATGAACTTCGAGATATCATTCTCGAGGCCGACCGGCAGACCCAGATCCATCGTATCGATACGTTCGACGTCTCCGTCCGCACGCACGACGAGAACGTCCTCATGCTGGCCGGATAGCGTTACCCGCTCATCTTCGAAGTCAAGAAAGGCCAGCGAGAGATGCTTGCCGGTGTTCGTCCGCTCGATGTTCTTGTAGATCGCTCTGTTCAGCCGATCCAGAAATTGGTGCGGATCCTCCTCGTTGGTCTCCTGCAGCGCCCGTGCAACGGATTGGACCATCAGCATCAGCACGCCGCTCTCCAGACCATGGCCGGTCACGTCGCCGATGCCGATCTTGACCCGCGACCCGTTCTGCAGGACATCATAATAGTCACCGCCGACCTCGTCGGCCGGCCGCATGTAGGCCGCTATCTCCAGCCCCGGAATAGCTTCGAGTTCGAATTGTTTCGGCAGGACCATCATCTGGATCTGCCTGGCGACCGCGAGTTCGGCGCCAAGTCGGACGTTCTCGTCCTGCAGCTTTTCGTTGAGTGCGGAAATCTCCTGATTTGCGTCCCCAAGTTCCCTGGTTCGTTCGTCAACGAGTTGCTCGAGGTTTTCCGTGTGAAAGCTGATCTGCTCGGCCATCCGGTTGAAAGCGATTCCCGCCGCTCCAACCTCATCGCGCGTTGGAATGCTCACGCGGACTGAATAATCTTTGGACTGGAGCCGCTGGGCGGCGCTGGCAAGCGCCCTGAGGCCTGCCGTGATCCGCTTCGAAATTCCGAGCACGGCGGCAAAAACTATCAGAAGCGAAACGACGATCGCGGCGATCTGAAAGAGCAGGATACGATTGGTTGCGCGGGAAATACTCCTCTGCGCGGCGAACAGGGATGCATAGATCTCTCGTTCGGGAACGACAATCCCGACCGACATCATTTCGGACTTGATCGGTCCCGAACTCCAAAGATTGGTCGGCTTTAATCTTTTGAGGACAACAATGTAGGGTACGCGTTCGCCCTTGTCGGCGAGCATGACATGCTGAATGACACCGTCATTGTTCTGGTCGAGAGGCAGCAACGCGATAGCCGGCTGCGTACTTCCCCGCAGGGACCTCTCCAGGCCGGTGACGCCCTGGGTGCCCGCATCGCTCGATGAAGTCAGGCCGATGATTGCCTGGCCTGACGGATTGATCGCCACGACGTTGCCAGTCGACATTGTGAGAAAGCCGAACCCGGTCTCAGCGATCTTCACACGTTCGACGACTTCCGCGAGTTGATCGAGAGTGATGTCTGCTCCCGCCGTACCAGCGATACCGGTGCGATCGCGCGTCCACAGCGGGTGGAAAAAGCTGACGATTAGCTTTCCCGTGATCGCATCGGTGTAAGGCGCTGTCTGGGTGATATCGTCAGAGACCGGACGTGAGGCTGGATCCCTGGCCCATTGCTGCCATGACCCATAGATTCCCGGAAAGAAAAACTCCCAGAACTCTGCCTTGTTGTGGCCTGGGTAGAGCCGGTCGAAGGTCTGTGCCTGGTCCGTATACGGTACCGTCCTGAAAATCGGCCGTTCCTTTGGACCAATATAATACATTTGCAGCTTGGATGACCCGCTGGCCATGAGCGTCGGCGCAACGAGGTCCAGCACGGTGCTGTCTTCTATTTCCTGCTGAACGCTTGGCAGCGGACTGTGGTCGGCGCCCAGCAGGTAGCCCCAGACGCTGACCACGGAAGGCGCTCCCGGCAGGTTCTGCGCCCAATCGCCCCGCGAGTCGTAGACGACCTTCACGGAGCCCGGCGCCTCCTGCGAAAGCGTGGCTCCGACCTGTTGTTGCCTGCTTGGATCGTCGATCTGGGCCTGCAGCACGCCGGCCAACGCCTTGACGTCCCCATGGACTCGATCGAGCAGCAGGTCGACGCTTAACGCTGTCGATTCGGCATAGGAACGAATGTATTCCTGGTTTGCGATCGTCAGGCCCTCACCGACTTCGGAGGTTGCGTCGCGCGACAGCTTTTGAACATTCCAAAGCGCCAGGCCACCGCTCAAAAGGAGGTCGAACAATACCGCGCCGCCAACGACCAATACGAATTTCGCTCGAAAGGAGCGCAGGCCGAATCGCGGTGTAGGCTCATCGTCGGCTTTCATTGCGGCCGTCGCCCCGATGCGACCCAGATCGGCCAACCCGCATAACCCTTGGGGTGGAGCGCAGCGAAAACATGATCCTCGAAGCCCTGCCGGAAGCGTGCGACGAACTCCGGTCCATCGCCGCGTCTGGTCGCCATCTCGCCCGCATAGACGTCCGCCCAGGCCGCAATGACATCGGCGAAGTCCTGCGGATCCCCGTCCAGGTTAGTGACCATGAAGGTCTCCACACGGATGTCTTCGAATCCGGCTTCGATCAGGTATCGCCGGCTCTTGGGCCCAAGCTCGACATCCATCTCGAAATGCCCGAACAGCTTCGCCACCTCGTTGTAGGTCCAACGAATGCTTTCGGCGCGCGGCTCGCCGAGGCAATGCGAATTCTTCTCGTTGGTGATATAGACCCGCCCGCCTGGCTTGCAGATGCGGTAGAGCTCCTTGAGAATGAGTTCAGGTCGATTGAAGATTTGAAGGGAATGTCGGCAGGTGACCAAGTCGAACTGCGCTTCGTCGAGCAGCATCTCCGAGGCATCGCCATAGCTATATTCGATGCCCCGGATGTCGAATTCCCGCATCACTTGTCGAGCATAGTTCAGGCTTGATATGGAGTGGTCGAGGGCGACGATCCGCGATGGCTGGAACTCCTTCTGCGCGAGCACGGCGAAATCACCGATCCCGCAACAGATGTCGGCCATGACGATCCCGGGCCTCATGCCGTGTCGCGGCAAGATTGTGCGCTCGTGGCGCCAAGTCATCTTTGTCTGAGTGCGCAGGATGGGTACGAACCCGCCTTCCTCAAGAAAACCCTGCCCCGGATAGAATTCAGTGTCATACTCCTCGACCGTGATGTTCGGTTCGATTCCGCTCAGGCGACCGAATTTTCGCGAGGTCCATCCGACGACGCTTGACGTGATGACCACGAATTTGAGATCGGGTCGAGCGCGACAAGCGTCGATGATGATCCTCGAAAAGCTGTGAAACGCAGCGTTGTTCATCTGCGTCAGGCGCCTGACATTGACGTAGAGAACGCCGCGCACATGGCCGATCGCATCGCGGAGCAATGCTATGCTCGGCCCAAGCTCATCGATCGCCTGAGGCCGGACCACTCCCGAAATGGAGAACTCCTGGTTGTTGGCGTCGTATTGCGCCTTGAAGCGCGGGAGAAGGTCGTAAGGGCTCAATGTTGCAAGCCCTCAAGCGGAAGGTCCACGACAAGCTTGATTGCATCGCCGTCGGCGTCCTCGATCCAGAGTGTCGCGTTGTAGTCAACAGCCAGTTCCAGGAGTACGACCTCGCGGCTGGGCGCGAGATCTCCCGACACCGAATTGAGATACCGCTCTCTGGCCTCCATTCCTACGAACTGCGACACGGCTTCTTCGTAGAATTGGCGCTCCTCTGGCACGCAAGGAAATGTTAACTCGATCCTATCCGTCGCGCCATGGCGAGACACCCTGCATGCCAGTTCGCCGTCGGCATGGCGAGTACGAAAGGCGACTTCCAGCAATTCGTTGAAGGCAGAGGAAAAGAGATTTGAATGGTGGACCGAGTCTGACCTGTTTTGACTGATCATCCGGGCCACGTATGTCGAGACATAATCGCAATGCTTCCAAGCGGAGACAAAAGCTTTGATTTCCATGTCGATCTGGATCATCGGCTCAAAAGTCGGCTCGCCAGCCAGGTCATGATGAACAGGTCCCATCGGCATCCTCACTTGTTCCATCAGTATTGAGCTCTCGCGGGGTGATGGCCTCCGCCATGAAAAATTTCTCCGCGCCCCGTAATGAGTCAGTCTCGCACCGACTCGAAGAATTGCGCGATATCTGCCTCGATCGTTCTAGAAATCTCCGCCTCACCGTTAACGAAGGGCGCAAGGCGCTAGAGCGCTTGTTTTGATTCCTCCATCGCGCGTACCACCCTCAGCGGGGACCGCCTGATGAAACCGCTGATCGCCTCGGCTCCAAGCGGCTTACCCAGGAAGTTGCCTTGCAGGCAATCGCAATTCTCCTTGATCAGCCACCGTGCCTGTGCCGGGGTCTCGACCCCCTCGGCAGTGACATTTATCCCGAGGCCGTGCGCCAGATTCATGATCGATCGCACGATCGTTTGGCTTTTGAGATCGGTCTCCAAGTCCGCAATAAAGTACTGATCTATCTTCAACGTATCGAAGGGAAAATTTTTAAGGTAGCTCAACGATGAATAGTATGTTCCAAAATCGTCTAGCGATATTCGTATTCCCAAGACATTCAGCGTATTCAATGTGTCTATATTGTCGATCGTCTTCTCAAGTAGAACCCTCTCGGTTATCTCAAGTTCAAGTCTGTCGGCTTCAATCCCAACTGCGTCGATGACCTGAGCGACGGTGTCCGTCAGCGAACCGCTAAGGAACTGAGCCGGCGACAGGTTCACTGCGACTGTCAGCGAGGAAGGCCACGTCAACGCCTGGCGACAGGCTTCCTCGAGCACCCATCGTCCAATCTCGTCCATCAGACCGTCGGCTTCGGCGATCGGTATGAACACGTTGGGTGGAATGATTCCGACCTCAGGGTGCCGCCACCGCAGCAGCGCTTCGAAACCGGTCACTGACGAGGGAGGCCGAATGAGCGGCTGATACTCCAAATAAAGCTCGCCGCGCTCCAGCGCGGTTCGAAGGCTGCGCCTGAGATTCTCGCGTTGCTCGAGCAAGAGCAGCATCGAACGGTTGAATGTTCGAGCGCAGCCGCGTCCATCTGTCTTGGCCGCGTAAAGAGCAATGTCAGCGGCTTTCATCAACTGTTCGCCATCGGTCCCGTGCTCCGGCCCGAAAGCAATTCCGATACTCGAGCCGACGAACACGGGAATGCCGTTGATGACGAACGGGTCCTTGAACGCGTCGACTAGAGATCCGGCGAGGCGTTCAGCCTCTGCTGGCTGCTCCTTTCCCAATTGGATGACAGCGAACTCATCGCCCGCATACCGGTATGCGGATTCGCCGTCCTGCAGCGCGTCGCGGATACGACCCGCCGCGAGTTGAAGAAGAGTGTCGCCTGCTCCATGGCCGAGCGTGTCGTTGACCGCTTTGAAATCGTCAAGGTCGATTTGCAACAGGGCGGCTTTAGGCTTTGGTCCGCCGAGGGCCGCCAGTGCTTGCTGGAGCCGCTCGCCGAATTGTCGCCGATTCTGCAGTCCGGTCAGCACGTCGTGCGTCGCCTGATGGAGCAGAATTACATGCTCTTGCTCCTCCGCAGCGCTCCGCCCGCCGTGCGCCCTTGATTCGATGATTCCCACACCATTTGCAGTGGCGAAGACGAAAACGGACCGGGGCGCTTCGCCTGATGATGGCGGCAAGTCGATCCGCGCCGGAGAGCCGCCCTGGAACACACGAAGGAAATCGTCGCGATACCTCGCATTGAGAAAGCTCGGGTAGATCTCCCAGATGGCGGCGCCCAGCGCCACCGCGCCTCCGTACACGCCCTTGAGCCTGGTTGCATAGTGCGTCAAGCGGAAGTCGCGGTCATAGATCGACAAAAGTTCGGTCGTGTTCGCCAAAAGGTCAGCGAGAACCCCATCGCCGCCACGTAGAGCATCGCTCGAGGAAGGCCCCTCACTCTCCGTGCCGACGCCTGATGCCTTTGGGCGCAAGAGCCACCTCCATAGGCGGTGCAAATTCGCGCGCCCCAGTCTAGAAATAGCATAACTGTCAATCTTAGCAAACTTTCAACTCGAATTCTTAACAAGCGCGGCATGCAGCGTAATTGCAATGTACGCTCCGCCGTGATTGGCGGCAAATTATCGGTAACGACGAACAGTCACAGTTCGTTAATAAATCGTGAATTGGCGGGAATCAGCTATGTGATTGATGGCGCGGTGGTCGCGACACGAAGATATTGTGCGGCGTGGCCTTCCCCGCTGTTTTGAGCCCGCTCCATCAGCATCGCCGATCCTGTACTCAGCTTCCGAGCGCTTTGAGCCAATCTTCAAAGGAAGAGGCCTTCTCCTGTCCGGCAAGCGAAACAGAGTTGGCGGGGCGCGGCAACACCACAGTGCTGCGGCCTTCGCGGGGGCTGTAACCGAATTCCTTGCTGAATGCCCGGCTGAAATTAGCCGCTGAACTAAACCCGAAGGCTTCAGCAATTTCAACAATGCGCCGGCTGTCCGCCGGATCGCTTAGCGCAATATGGGCTGCTAGAAGGCGGCGACTTTGTATGTAATGGAGAACACCGCCGCTTGGTTCGAACAACTGATAGAGACGAGAGCGCGAGACGCCGAGCGCCCGGCACATTGAATCCGGTGTCAAATGAGCCGCATCCAGATTGTGGTGGACGTATCGACGCGCTCGCTCCATTAGCGCGACACTCGTCAATAGTTCGGCGGCCGCAACCTGTTCCGCCGGAGGCCCGAGGCAGGCAATGATCATGCTGCGTGTTGCGTGCACGATGCGGGGCAGATCGTCAGCCGTGAGGCTGCGCAGTCTTGCTTCGATGCTGTTGACGTAATCGAGCAAGAGGTTGGCAAAGTTGCCCGACAGAATTGAATTGTTCTTGGCGTCCAGGGTTGCCGCCGCATCGGCGAACAAATCGCGCGGCAAATAGACAAAGAGACTTTCGGAGTCCGTTGTCCTCCCGCGAAACGGGTAGCCAAGCGATCTGATCTCCAATTTACCCGGCTGGTTCTCCGCTACACGGCGATCGACCTCCGTCCACGACCGGCCAGTACGTGGCAAGGCGATATACCAGTGATCGATCGAGCTGGACCGAAGCTTCGCGGCAGAACGCATATAACTATGTGCCGGTGCGCGCTGTTGAACGATCAGCATGCCGTCGAGGTTCCAAGCCGTGTGGTCGGCGGGAAAGCCATCGTCGAGCGATTTGTCATCCGGCAACCTGACCTCGACGAGCGGTGCCATATGCGCCTGCCAAGCGGCGAATTGATCCTCTGGCGCCAGTTCGAGCGTTGAAAAGGGCAAAGGTTCGAGCGCCGGCGCAAGTGACGGGGCACCCTCATTGTAAGGTTGAGCTTCGCGCGGCCAACGACGTCGATCACGCTCCAGCGCCTGCCTCGCAAGCGCCTCCTCTTGCCTTTTAGCATCCATCGCGTGGTGTCATATCCGATTCGGGTATGCCCATGCCCCTCTCAATCATGTGGTGTACCTCAGGCATCTGGCAAGACTGGCCGACTCGAGGCGACTGAAACGGCGATCACGCTGGATTACAGTCAGAAATGCATGCCGAGATAAGTTTCTGGATGTGACGCCAACGACACTCTTCAGCCTGGTGCGTATAGAATCGGGCATCGTGGAATATTAGTTGAGGAGACCACCAAAATGGCCACTAGGCTCAACAGCGAAGCTCGTCGGAGGATAATTCTGGATGGATACGGCAACAACGAGCCGTTGAAAAATATTGCGGCAAAGGTCGGATGCTCACTGGCGAGTTTGAAAGTCACCGCCAGCAAACTCGGTTGCACTCGAACTCCGAAAGAGGCAGCCGAATTTCGGCGCGGATTTCACGTCCCGGAAAACAAGCGGCAGGATTACTATAGACTTATGATTACCGGACAATATAAAGCCCGTGAGTGTGCGCTTATGCTAGGATTAATAAAGGAGCAATCAGGAACCAACTAAATTGATTCCTAGTCACTGCAGATGACAATGTCATTTTGACAGCCACCGCTTCAGCGGTTCATCAGCAAAAGGCCCGCCGCAAGCACCATAGCGGGCCCTGAAAGGTTCGCACAGATGCTGCCTCGGCATTTCAATCGCACCTGCCTCAGCCCTCATGATCTGGCTATTTGCGAACGCGTGTTCGATCAGGTCTGCGCGGATGAGCATCTCGACCCTTTGGACCCGGCGGCCGAAATCTTGACAGTAATGGTCGTGGCCATTTTTCGAAATGCTCACACCAGCGAGCGCGAACTACTTGTGGCTGTCAAGTCTCATCGGCAAACGGCTGCGGGAAGGCGCGTCGCATGAATCCGTTCAGTCGCGACGCGCTGTTGCCAAGACACCGGACTTGAAAACCGCCGCGGGCACGGGTTCACAGTGCTTTCAATACTACTCCCTCCAGCGGTTGATATTTGCTTCGGAAGCTCTTTTTGGTGCAAGCGGACGTTGCTGTCGCGGAAGTCTCGATCGCTGGCATCTTGGCGCAAGCGAGTACGCCGATGGTTTCGCGGTTATCACCTAAGTCCCTATTCGGTCGCGTCCGTCTCGCTTTCGTCACCGATCGAGCACCGGCAAATATGAGCTCGTTTCCAGACATTCTCGCAGAATGGTCTCACGACTCTAAAGGGGGTACAAATTCACACGGCAAGGCGGGCCGACCGGTGGTGAACATCAGCCGAGCCTATCGGCTCACGCCACTCTGCAGCCAGAGAGTTGCATTTACGCTCTTCAACATCGTTAAAAACGTACGGAGGTTTCCCGAGACTCGGCTGCCCGCGGCGCGCATGGTCAGGGGCAGGGAGTAATAGACCATGCGCGAATTGCCCAACACCATCGACGCAGACGTTCTGATCGAAATCGGCAGGCTTTTAGATGACCGCGCGAAGTCGACGCCCGTGCCGGTCCACAAGCTTGCATTGTTAATGCGGCAGCGTTCAAACGCCAGCCTTCCGGTTGAATCGATGGAAGAGTTGATCGTGAAGATGGCCATGACGCGGCAATTGCCAATGATCTTCGATTTGCCTGACATTGACACGGACGATGTGATCTCGATTGCCTTGGCACGCACGTCTTGAGACTTGCCCTCGAGCGCAAGTTTTGTTGCTCCACCAGAAGCAGCAGGTGCTGCGGTTCGGCATGACGAAACTTGGCCCAGATAGCGTGCATCGCCTTGCGCCGAGCTGGTGAAGTGGAATGGGCTGTGAGTGCGTCCCTTTACGAGCCGGTGAACGTCTACAAACCTCAGGGACCCGATATCGGCGTCGTTGACGGTCCGTTTGAGTATCTGACGGTAGCAGGAATAAAACTTCCGCTGCCATTCACCACTCGGATGACGGTGGTGCGCCTATCGAACGGCGATCTGTTCCTTCATTCGCCCATCAAGTTTGCTTCGAGGTTGGCCGAAGAGTTACGGAACTTGGGCAGAATTCGCCACCTCGTGTCACCCAACCAGTTTCACTACGCTCATATCGGTGAGTGGTGGAAGGCTTTCCCTGAGGCAACAACATGGGCATCGCCCGGAGTCCGCCAAAGAGCACGCGCACGGCACGCGGATGTGACGTTTGCACGAGAGTTGAAAGCCGATCCGCCGGAGGAGTGGCGGCGGGACATGGACCAGATGCTGTTTCCCGGTAGCTACTTCAAAGAGTTCATATTCTTCCACCACGCTTCAAAGACGCTGATCCTTACAGACACGATCATCAATCTCGAATTGGACATGATCGATGAGCCTTGGCGCACGGTGACCAACCTGACTCGGATGGCTTACCCGCACGGGCGGACTTTCTTTGGCATGCGGCTGCCAATTCTCCTGCATCGACGGAAGACACAGGCAGTAATAAGCAAACTCCGGTCGTGGCAACCGCGGCGGGTGATTCTCAGTCACGGCCGCTGCTTCGATGCGAATGAAGACGAGATTGTCCGTAGAATATTCGGAAAGTCGGCTTAGTAACGCAGTGGTTTGGGGGAAGCCAAATGTCCATTTCGGGTCGGCTCCGCCGCTCGCCCCTATCGCTTTATGAGCGCTCCTGGCGCTCCTTGCTCGTTTCGATGGACGAGACGAACGGCAAAGTTCACACTCCAGCCGACGCTGGCTGTCAGTGTAGCACGTGGTCTCTGCCGCATCTGGGCAGTAGTGACCTTGCAGCACCTCCTCGGCCCTCATCCTGCAATCTACGTCGATAATCGGATGGCCACTGGCGAAGCCTACACGCTCGAAGTAGTGTTGCCGCGTGCCGCTTATGGGACGAGCCGCCATGCCTCTTCGAAGCTGAATAACCTTCTCGGTGGTGATCGCACTGCTGCAGGCGGTAGTGGGAGTGCTTTCGGTTCTCCAGCACAATACCGTGCTTTAATTTCTGTCATCGCGCAGACGACGGCAACTTTCGTTCAAACCGATCATTTGACCTTCGCCTGTGTTGGAACATAGGGGATAAGCCTTCGCCCGGAAATGGCGCGACGCGTCGGTCGCTGGCATGTTGAGGATTGGCTAAGGCGGTCTTTTCGTAAGCGCTGTTTTGGGACCACCTTTCGGGAGTGGTCGCGATCTGTGAGGTTGCCGGTTCAGTAATGGGATCGGAGATCGGCTTGTGTCTGGACTTGACCTTACGCTTGACCCGGGGCGGCAGCCTCGACGTTTCGAGGTGATCAACGGCGCTGGCGGTCGGCGTCATTGGTCGGTGGATGACAAGGCGCGGATCATCGCGGAGACGCTGGAGCCGAACGCAGTCGTTTCCGAGGTCGCCCGCCGGTATGGCCTCAGGCCGCAGCAGGTCTTCGCTTGGCGCCGCGAAGCGCGCAAACAGGCCGCTTCGGTGCAGCAAGATTCTCCTGCCTTCGTGCCGGCGGTTGCGACGGCGGCGGAGCCTGTAGCCAGGCATCCACCGAAGCAGCGGAAACGGCAAGCCACTCGAGACGCCGGAGTGATCGAGCTTGAGATCGACGGCATCGCCATGCGGGTCGGCCGTGGCGCCGATACCAGGACGGTGGCGGCGGTGATCCGCGCGCTGAAGGCGACGTCGGCCGACGGGTGCGGTCAAGGTCATGGTGGCGACGAAGCCGGTCGACTTCCGCAAGGGCGCGGAGGGATTGGCGGCGCTGGTGCGCGAGACGTTGGGCGCCGATCCGTTCAGCGGCGCGGTCTACGTCTTCCGGGCCAAGCGCACCGACCGGATCAAGCTGATCTTCTGGGATGGCACCGGCGTCTGCCTCTATGCCAAGCGTTTGGAGGATGGGGAGTTCCGCTGGCCGAAAGTGCATGACGGCATGATGCGGCTGACGGCCGCGCAGCTCTCGGCGCTACCGAAGATCTCGACTGGCGGCGCGTCCGCGCTTCATCACAACGAGCTAGGCCACGAGCCATACGATCTCGATTCGTAGTCGGCAGTGATCGACGACCGTCGATGAGCGTTTGGAGATGTCCCTTCACGGCACCTCTATGCGAGCCGGGTCGAGACCAACACCGAGGGTAAGCTCTCGCTCATCTGGCCGGACGCGTTGCCGACTGATTGGCCTAGAACGAATCCCTGTCGCGAGGGCGGACCTTCGCCGGCACGCTATGTCGTGACAGATACCTTGCGCGCTTTCAGCAACGACTTGATGCCGTTGCGGTTGTTGTCGATGCGGCCGCGGCATGACCGACCGAAAGCTTCGACAACGCATGCACCGCATGCGACAGGTTGTTGTTCATCCAGGGCGACGGCGCCTACTCCACCGCAACCATGTCGCCCAGTTCTGTCACGACGCTCCGAAGCAGACCTGTTGCCGGCATCGGGTGCCGGGACCACCATGTGGTCCATAATGCGTAAGAGCCGAAGGCCCATCGCCGGCAACAAGGCGCTCATTGCAGAGAAAGGTTACGATCGATCGGATGCCCGCGTTGGCTTCACGCGAAATGTTGCTGCGCGCCTCCTTCGACAGCGCGCACATGCGACACGTCCTGGCCGGGCGCGCCGCCTGTTGCCGAGAGCGACGATCGCGAATGCGCGAACGGCTGGACGGCAGGTGAAGCGGGGTCGCGATAGGCCCACATCGGACTTGCTTCACCAGTAGTCCGAAGACGCGAGCGACGCACTAGGCTGGACTCGTGCAAGATTCACGATGTGCAACACCGACGCTAGATCGACATGAATCTTCAGTTCAAAGAGCGAGGATTAATGCTGCGGCAAACGAAGGGGGCACGGGGGGTCTTCGCGCGAGCCAGTTATCCGATCTCCCGCTCAGAAAATTCAGCCAAATATTCCGACCTCCTGATGGAACCCATTCGTTGCGGGCGAGTTGCGGCTCATTGGGACGGACTTCCCGAACATGACAACGAGCAACAAAGCAGACCATCAGTCTGTCTCCGAAGCGTTTCGGAAACTGATCCGTTCCGAAGGCTATCGTCATCACGTACAAACATTCTTAAATCTGGAGGTCGAACCAGAACTGCCGCCAACCCTACAGTCATTACTTGCGGCTATTGATCGGGCCAAACAGGGCCCGACGGAAGAAGGTCCCTAGCCGGCTGGCTGAGCGTCAGGTCAAAGAGTATAGAGGCTCGCTTCGTGGCTTGTCCCCCTGATTCCCACTCCGAAGTTATCAAACATTCTTCTTGATTTTTCTCGACAGAGGATCATGAATGTTCCCTTGGGTTCTCGCTGAGGTGGGAGGCCTTGTATGAACGTTTGGATGAACTGCCGACCCGACAAAGTGACTGCCAAACACCTTGTTCACGAGCTAATCCTACAAGCCCGTCGCGGCCAAATCATCTCCGTCAAAGAGACTATTGCAGCGGTGCGCCGAGACGGGCCACACCTGGCGGAAACTGACTGCGAGCTGGTGGAGCTTATTGTCAATGTTGCCCCAGCCTTTGGCCTGTTCGTCGGGTTCGATCTTCGCGAATAACCGCCTCCTCAACAGGGCGGACCGTGGCGACACGGTCTCGATCAAAGCTGCACTACGCGAAGCTCGGGAGGCTGCGCCTTGCTTGGTGGCCTCCGACGAAGAACTAACCGAGGCGATCGTCGAGGCAGCAACTGCCATGCCTCTGCGTGGCTTTCGACTGTCGCGAGTAGCTGTCAGCCAACTTCAGTCACTGTGGCCGCAACGAAAGCGCGCCGTCCTGCGCCATTTTCAATAGCTAGAGGAGTAATCCGCAATTACCTTCGCAACCTGCTCACTCTGCCTGTAGAACGGGAACTGGGCTGAGCAAAAGTATTTGCTGGAGGAACTTGATCGGGCCGACAAAGAGTGACCGCATGGCTCTCCACTGGTTCAACCCTCCGGTCCCGGTCAAGACCGAACGTCCCGGGATCATCCACAACGTCAACAACGCCGAGACTGCCGGCGAGGAGCTGATGAAGTGGACCAAGCGTGGCCCTTGCTGGGACCTCGCGGTGCGCGTTTGCATGGCCGTGATTTTCGACGAGATGGAACCTGAGGAGGCCCGCAAGGCATTCCTGGCTGCTGCAAAAGAGGAGGGGACATTACTCCCCCAATGAGAACTAGCTAAATTGGATGCGGTATAAGGTTCTAGGTGTCTATTACCAACACCGCCTTCGCGAAAGGAGCCCGCCGCCGGTGAGGGAGAGGCGACGGACCCCCCCACAGCGGCTGCACATCCACGAAGAATCCCGCTGCCATCTCTAAACCCGCGTGGGCCTACATCGTTCCCTTAGCTGCGGCTAAATTCGGGGTTGGTCGGCGGGCTCTTGCCGCTCTAAGTTCCCCCTTATGGGTCCTCTCTGGTTCTCTCCACCGGTCTACGTGAAGACGAAACGTCCGGGCATTCGCAATGGGGTCAGCCACGTCGAGGGAGCCGCCGAGGAACTCATGGCGTGGGACACAAACGGCCCCAAGTGGACCAAGGCGGTCCAATCCTGCGTGGATGCGTTCGAGGGCAGAGCCTCCCCCCATGAGGTCCGTGAAGCCTTTGAGGCGGCTGCCAAGGAGGCCAACGTGTATCTCTCCCCTGAGTAGGAGGTATCATGGCGCCCATCTGGTTCGTCCCTCCGGTGTTCGTGAAGACTGAAACCGGTGTCAGGCATGGCTGCGACAATGCGAAGGAAGCCCTTGAGCACCTCAAAATGTGGACCCGCCGAGGGCCTCGCTGGCATAAGGCGGTGACCCTCTGCCTGTCAGCCTTGGAGGGCGATTCGATTGACCCCCACATAATACGAAAGGCCTTTGAGGCTGCCGCTAAGGAGGCCAACGTGTATCTCTCCCCTGAGTAGGAGGTGTCGTGGTAACCCATTGGTTCTCCCCTCCGGTGTACGTTAAGACCGACCGACCTGGGGTCACCTACGGGTGCAACAACGTCGAGGGTGCCGCCGAGGAACTCATGAAGTGGACCAAGATGGGACCTAAGTGGAGGAAGGCTGTGCAACTGTGCGCCGACGCCCTTCAGGACCGTGTGACTCCGGAAGAGGTCCGTCAGGCTTTCGAGGCTGCTGCCAAGGAGGAGGGGGTGCTCCGTGAGTAGCAGGCCGGTGCCCATCGCGCTTTTCTGCGGCCCGCCGTTTCGCCCGACATCAGGGAACGATATCGCCCCCCATGTATTAGAAACCCATGGACACTATGGAACCCCACGGCCACGGGATGGCGGCCGATCTTTTGGCATCGGAAGTTGCCAATGCCAGGCAGCGCATCCACCGGACCGAGCTCGCGCTTCAACGCACTGAAGAAATGCTGGCCGAAAATCTCGCGCTGTGCAGCAGGATACGAACTGCGGTCGAGGCCGCAGACCGCTTGGTGAAGATCGATCCCCCCAGCTTTGAAGGACGTCGCGCGGATTGAACTGGGCCGGCGTTTCATTCGTCGCGACCTTCAGGCCACCCGGCGCCACCACTCGCGCTCAAGCACGGCGGCAACCAGGTCGACAGACGGCGAGCGCGGCTCATCGTGCGCGGCCTGGTGCTCGGCGAGGAACCTGTCATCGGGCATGCGCTCCACTGCCTCGGCGACATGCGCGAGCGACTGGTCGATCCAAGCGACGGCGGAACGAAATGCCATCGCGCGGGCGGCGTTAGCGCCAACAGAAGGAAGACGCGGGGCCTGAGGCCCCACACCCCCACTCCGTTCCGCTTCGCGGACGGATATGCTCGCTCCCTCGCTCATGCGGCACTATCCGGTGTTGAGCCATATTGCTTTTGAGAGCGAAGGATGCGGCTGATCGCCGTCGCATAGCGGCTGATCTCGGCGTCGATCTGGCTTGAGGTAAAGCCTCGGCGTTCGAGCTTCTTCCGCTCCGGTGCAACATGCAGCGACCAGTAGCGCTGTCCGGCTTGGTAGGTGCGAGCGTTCAGCGCGGTTGGTATGCTGCGAAGACGTAACCTTGCGCCTCGACTAAGGCGATCGGTCCCTTGGGAACAGTGCCGTCGGTATGGAAAGATCGCATCGGCACTGTCCTTCCAGCCCTGATTGAAGAGGCCCGTATCCGCTGCCCTGCTGTAGGTAACGAACCCCTCCCGTTGCGGGCTCCGACCTCTTCCATCCAAGCCGTGGCAGCACCCAGCCAACTCGCGGACTACCTTCAAGTAACTGGGGCAAGTCGTGGGGCCGCGGTCTACATGACCATCGGTACTGTGCGATGGGTGGGACCTAGCGTCGGGCAGGGGGCAACCTAGAGATAGCCCGACGGCCCCTTACGCAATGTCGCCACGGATAACCCGGACGTTCAGCTGCCTTAGCGCCGGCACGAGTTCCGCATGAGCGCCGTGGCCCGTCGGGCCCTGAGCCTGCCGTCAACGGCGCGGTCGTAGACCGCCACGCATTCCGCTCCGGTCAGCCGCGAATTCTACAGGATCCCGTCAACGGCGAACCCGTTAAAGAGAGTCTGGCTCAGCTTCCGGCCTTCCTCCTGTTGTTTGGCACGTGCAGCGTCGGTGCTGATCCCGAGCCGCAGCAGGCCGGTGGATCTACAATGTTGCTGACGCGTCCGGAGCCACGCGTGATTTCGCTGCCATTTCGCATTTCTACAATGCGACGCAGCTTCGGTCGTAACCACGGCGCTTGACAGCACGCGGGTCCACCTGCTGAACCATTTTCTACAGCAACGTCTCAATCCCCGAGCAGAGCGGCGCACCCTCGATGCCGCCTTCCGACTTCTCGAGACGGGAACATCATCGATCTCCAAAATCTGCGATCTTGTGGGACTGAGCGAGAGACAGCTTGAGAACCGTTTCAGGAGAGCAACGGCAAATTCGCCGGTCCGCTTTCGCCAACTTGCGCGGTTGAGACGAACTATCAAAGCGATATTGCAAGATCCGAACGAGAAATTTACGCAGCTTGTCGATGAGGCCTACTTTGATCAATCGCAGGCCGTTCATGAGTTCCGCCGTTTTACAGGTCTGACACCAACGGGATTTTGCGAGCTGGCGAGACGGTCCGCTCACTTCTACGAGTTGAGATCGCCGGCTTTGGCTCGCAGAAGTCAGTAGTGGGTTGAGCCCGCCGGGCAACGCGGCGGAAGCTCCGTTCCTCCGGAACCACTGCAAAGCCGGCCGCAACGATCAACCCCGAAGACGTTGTCCGATGTAGGGTTCGAATCGCTCTAGCACTATCGGCAATACAGCGCGTCGATCGAAATCACCTGTTAGCCTCTCCTCTGAGCGCGGCCGCAGCTCCCTTCAGGCAAGATGCGCGAATGCCAATCAGCAAGCTTGGTCGGTCTTTTTCACCTGGCCCGGCGCGGCGGTGTTGGCTGTCGTGTCCTGCTGACCTGGCGCCGCCTGCTGAGCGCTGCCAGTCTGCTGGCCGGGCGCGCAGTCCCTGGCCGAGTTCGGATTCGTGGTGCCGCTGGTGGTGGTCGTGTCGGTGCCCTGATCGCCGGACATGTTGGTGCCGCTGCTCGTCGTGCCGGTGCCCTGATCCGTCGTACTGGGCATGGGCGTCGTGGTCGAGGTTCCGCTCGTCGAGGTTCCGCTCGAAGTTCCGCTGGTCGTCTGGGCAACGGAAAGCCCGGCCGACACCGCCAGCACGGCCGAAGCCAAAAGGATGCGTTTCATCTTCTTTCTCCTGTCTGAATGCGCGGGATGCGCCTGGCAAATTGAACAGGCAGACAGAAGGAGTGTTCCCCGATGAAGTTCAACTTTTGTAACTCTGGTCGTAGGTCAGCCTTAGGATGGCC
>NZ_JAMYTK010000035.1:0-42726 GCF_040322355.1 Mesorhizobium sp. M0145 | reverse complement strand
CCCGGATTCGCAGAGACATGTGGCTCTGTTGCCCCGTTCCATTTTATTCCGCGACTCCCACACCACCCACTAATAACTGACGTCCTTTTCGCGCCCCCCGCCGCAAATGGTGGGCCGGGCTTTTTGCATTTTCCCTCGCATTCTGTACGATCTTTCTTTCGCGACAGGGCGGCTCGATCCGGCGCTGCCCGACCAAGATGCGCGTTAGGCATGGGAGATGGTGTCATGCTTGCCAAGGTCCTGACACAAGCGGCAGTCCTGACAGCCGGGGCGCTTCTGTTTGCCGCGACGGCCCACGCCCGGCCGGACAGCCGCGCGATGACGTGCGAACAGACACAGCTTCTGATCCAGAGGCATCGCTCGGTGGTGCTGACCACCGGCCAGAACACCTACGATCGATACGTCCGCCAATTCGGCAATGAATGCGACTGGCCGCAGGTGCCGCGCGCCGCTTATATCAAGACGCGTGACGGTCAATGTCCGGTCTATCGCTGCCAGGATCCGGTCTTCGACCTCCCGGACTGAAAGCAAGGGTTTTTCATCCGACCGCCGATGCAGAATGCGGAAGGCGGTGGCTCATTCCTCGTCGAAAGGACCACCTTCCCGTTGGAGATCGCGCGAAATGACGCGTTCATCGGTGTCGTCCGGCAAGGCCTCGTCGCTTTCCTGGTAAGCGTTATCGTCGTCCTCCTCCGGCAGTTCGCCGCTTTTCTCGACGTCGTAGCGAATATCGCCGTTTTGCGGCACGCCGTCAGGGAGGATTCTCCCGCTCCGGATGGCGTCCCAGTCCTGCTGCTGGATCGTCGGGCTCTCCGTCTCGTCGTCGGTTCGTTCTTTCCTGCGCGGTTTCATCGCGGTTCTCCATAATGTCAGGGGCCCTGAATTGGCTCAGTGGTTGAACTCATAAGTCTGGCGGCCGGTTCCGGGCCGCTGCGGTCCGGGCGCATTGCCGCACGACGGAACCAATCGCGCCTGCCCGCCTTCACATTCAGAAGATACTGGCGCGAAAGGAGCTCGACATGAGACCGCTCATTTTCTTGCCGTATATGCTAGGTGCGCTGCTGCTGGCGGTGCCGGCGGCCGCGCAGCCGGGCGAACAGGCGCAATCCGACCGCTGCAAAGTCGAGCTGCCCGACAAGAACAGCGAGCAGCAGAAGCCGGCCGGCAACAATTTGTCCGATACGCTCGAGCCATGCGGTGGGGTGCTGAAGCCCCCGCCAACGGGCGATCAGGGCATGGCGGCGCCACCGCCGGATGAGGGCAAGACCCCGGTGATCAAGCCCGGCGAGGTGCCGCCACAGCCGCCAAAGCAGTAGCAGCGACGAGCGGCAACTTCGCGCCGCTTGCGCCGGCAGGTTTGTTGCACTCGCTTAGGAACATTAGCTTGTCCTAAATGTTATTTCAGACGCAGTAGATATCACCCCCCTCCGGTATCGCTGCTGATCGGGAAACCGATCGGCCCGCGTCTTGCGACGCGGGCCACCGCAGTTCATTCGCAGTCCATTCGCCGCATCGCGCGGGCACTTCACCGGTGTTCGATTAGCCGCCACTTACGGAACAACAAGGTGGCGTGGGCGTTTGCCTAGAGGGTTCGCCGCTTCGACCGGAATGCCGCGTCGCAATTGTAAGGGCGAGGCCCGTAACAACAGGAGTAGACGATGAAAATCCACCTTGTTCCTGCTGCGGCGGGATTGGCGTTGCTTGCCGGCGTCGGCGTGGCCACCGCGGACCAGGTGATTGTCACGCCCGAACAGCAGACGGTCATCCGCGAATACGTCCACAAGCACCCGCTTGCGTCGATCAGTCTTCTGGGGGTGGAGCTCAATATCGGTTCCACGTTGCCCGATACGGTCGAGCTGCAACCGATCGATGTTCCAGACGTGCGGTACAGATACGTCGTCGTCGGCAATCGCACCGTGCTCGTCGACCCAGGCACCCGCAAGATAGTGCAGGTCATCGAGTGATCGGCGTTGCCAAACCGCGAACCGGGTTTGGAAAGGTCACGGTCTAATAACCAAATCAGAGCTCCATCCCGCGCGATCGGGATGGAGCCGCCGTCTCGAAACAAGGAAAGGAGCCATTCCCATGCTGCCGCATGTCGAGCCGGTCAACGTGGCCGCCGCCGTCGACAAACTGCTTGCTGAACGAGGCGATGGCCTGCTGTCGATGAAGGCGGCGATAGCACTGTTGCGCGAACGCACCGGAACCGAGCGCTCGGACGCCGACCTTGAAGGGCTGATCATCAAGAAGGCGGCGCTCCTTGGCGTCGCTGTCCTGTGTGACAGAGAGGCTCAATGACGGTGTTGCCTGCGCCTCAAGACGCGGGTCGAAATTTCAGCTAGAACAGCGTTGCTTACGCATGAACCGAGCCGACGGAGGTATCAGTGACGGACAGGCAGGAACGGATTCGCCAGCGGGCACACGCGATCTGGGAACAGGCAGGCAGGCCCGATGGGGCGCATCAGCAGCATTGGGATCAGGCTACCACAGAAATCGACACGGAAATCGCCGCGAAAGAGAAGACCGCCAGCCGGCCGAAGCCGAAAGCACGCCAGCCTAAGCCGGCGCCCGTCACCAAGGACGGAAGCAAACCCAAGGCGCGACCACGCAAAGCGTGAACGAGCGGATTTAGGCAGACTTGGATTGAACGCGTCCAAACGGCAGAATTCAGATCCATTATAGGCTACGTTCATGGTATAGGCCCGGCCGCCTTGGGCGATTATGTACTTTACAAACACGGCGATGCCTGATACCTTGAATCCACAGTAGGAATCCGGGTTATGAGCGTCCTTTCCGAGCCACATTTCCACAACGAAGAAGCTGCTTTTGAGCGGCTGGAAGCGATTGTTTGGCCCGAAGGTCCGATTTGCCCGAAGTGCGGCAACTGCGAACAGGCGCGCATTACCCGAGTCTCTGGCCCAACCGCTCGCACCGGCCTTCGCCGCTGCTTGGAGTGCAAGAAGCAATTCACCGTGAAGGTCGGAACGGTGTTCGAATCAAGCCATGTGCCGCTGCACAAGTGGTGGCAAGCGGCGCACCTTCTTGCGTCCAGCAAGAAGGGTATCAGCGCTCACCAACTGCATCGGACTTTGCAGGTCCAGTACAAGACCGCGTGGTTCATGTTCCATCGCTTGCGTGAGGCTATGCGTGACGGGGTGCTGTCCCCAATGGGCGGCGATGGCAAACAGGTCGAAGTTGACGAAACCTACATCGGCCGCCTGAAAGGCGCTCCGGTGAAGCGTGGCGGCGGCGCTCACAAGAATTCTGTCGTTACGCTGGTCGAACGTGGCGGTCGCGCTCGTTCCTTCCATGTCGATACCGCTCGCATGGGCAATGTCATGCCGATCGTTCGCGCCAACATCGCGCGGGAAAGCGCGCTCATGACTGACGAGTCCGGCATCTATCGCCGCGCCGGTCAGGATTTCGCCTCTCACGATTTTGTCACGCACTCCAAAGACGAGTATGTTCGCGGTGACGTGCATACGAATACCGTGGAAGGCTACTATTCGATCTTCAAGCGTGGCATGAAGGGCATCTATCAGCATTGCGGTGAGCAGCACTTGCACCGCTATCTTGCTGAATTCGACTTTCGCTACAGCAACCGCATCGCGCTTGGCGTCGATGACAACAACCGGACGGTAAGGGCTATGGCTGGCATCGTTGGAAAACGACTGAAGTACCGGGACTCATCGGGCGTCGGGGCGGAATAGGCGAGAAAATGGACCGTGTCGTCATAACGGTGCACCCCACCGTCTCCGACGAAAAGTTGCTGAGCGTCACCGACGCCATGCAGCAGGTTCTCGACCACATGAAGCTATTTGAGGCCGCTCAGCAGTCGATGGGCGACCCGCACTCGCGTTTTGAGTGGAGGCTGGAGAAAGCCAGCACCAATAGCCCGTTTACTGTCGTTGCCGTTGCGCAAGCGTCCAATCCTTCGGTCAATGTGTCGGCCATGGCTAAGCGCGTCAAAGCCGAAGTCTCGCAAGGTCTTCGGAGCCTCATGACGCGCGGCACTCCTCCGGAATGGATGACGCACGATACCTTCGCTGTTGCCAAAGGCATCTTCGCCAGAAATCTAAACGGCATCGGTGAGACTTATATTGATTTTGAAGACGGTGACGTGATCTCGATCACGCCCGATCAGGCGAAAGCCGGTATCAACACGCTTGATGCTTTCAACGTGATGGATTTCGAGCAAGATCTAGTGCCGCGACAGTCGTTCGGCGAGATTGAAGGCGTGATGCTTGCGGCTGGTCGCTATCGCAATAGAGAGGCTATCCAGATCAAAAACGAAATGTATGGCTTCATCTGGTGCACTCTTTCCAGAGACCTAATCGAAAGGTTCGGTGACGAGCATTCCATGAGCGATATTTGGAAGGGAAAAACCCTTGGGGTACATGGGCGGCTCAACTACATCGCCGGCGGAAAATTGCAGACCATAGACGCGGTCGAAGTGCGGGAAATTGAGTTTGCCCCTCTTGTGAATTTGGAAGCGATACTTGATCCTGATTTTACGGCGGGGATGGACCCTCACGAATATTTAGAGCAATTGCACGAAGGGCGGCTTGGCTAAAAGAGTGTATTGGGATTCCTGTACGTTTCTCGGCCTCATAAACCAGGAGCCGGGCAAGCTGAATAATTGTGCCGCAGTGTGGAAGGAAGCCGAAGCCGGCGACGTACTGATCTACACGCCATTCTTCACCTTTGCGGAGGTCTTCAAGGCGAAGTGCGAGGACGCCGGCAAGCCGCTTTCTGAGGATGGCGATAAGCAAATCGAATTGTTGCTGCGGCAAAGATGGATTCGCGCGGTCGTCGTTGACGAAAAGATTGGTGTCGCCTGTCGAAGGCTTATGAGACATCACACCGAATGCAAGAAGCCCTCCGATGGCATCCATTTGGCAACGGCGCTGGCCTTGAACGTCGATGAGATGCACACGTTCGATGGCGCCGATTTGCTCAAGCTGGACGGTAAGGTGAACCGCGCTGATGGCAAGCCGCTGAAAATCTGCCCTCCAAAACCAACGCCTAAGCCACCTAAGCCGCAGCACGATATATTTGAGGGCGCCCAATGACCGCGAAGCACAAGTCCGCAAAGCGGGATGACGCAACACAGTCGCGCGCGTTCATAGAGAAGGCGCGCGAGATTGAAGCGGACGAAGGGAAATCCGATGCCGATGCCCTAATGGGCAAGCTGGCGCGTACCCCGGCTGACCACAAGCAAAAGCCGAAGGGCAAGAAGGCACGATGAGCGTCGTCAGCGGTGTGGTGCTTTGTACATCTATTGCTGAAGATTGTTCGAGCCCGAACGGTCAGCCCGTTCTTTTCGAGCGCATACAGGAGTGGCTAGCGGAGCGCGCCGGCCCCTTCCAACAACTTAACAGCGTCGAGGCTAGCTTTGGCGGCAGCAAGCATCCGCAAATGTTTGTAGCTGGCGGCGGCTTCAACCATTTCTCCGAAGACGACTTTGCGGCCTACGTGATGTCGCTGCCTTGGCAAAACCCAGAAAACGTTGTGTTGGTGATCGACCCCGAAGAGGGGGCTACCCGCGTCTTCAGACCTCCCTGTTTGTAAAGTACATAATCGCCCCGCCTTGTCCGGATCGGTCCGGTCACGGCGGAACTGCCCTGCCCAGGCAATGGCAACAGCCATTCCTCGTGCCTGCCAGTGCAGAGCTCATATTCAGGCGCGAGATTCGTCGGCGCCAAGCCCGCCATCCCAATGGCGGGCTACTTACCGCCTTGCACGTGGCGGCAGCAGGGCGGGGCTCACACGAGCACGCGCCTCAGTGTGTTTGACGGCCAGGATCCGGCGAAGCGGACGCTCCGTCTTCCAAGGCGTCCCAGCCCACGGCGGGGCTTCTTTGCATCAGCTGAGGGCACGCAAACTCCGCCAGATCGGTTTCCGCGAAGCCGTCGAACTCGATAGCCGCCCCGTAGAGCTGGGCTGCTTGCATGACGAGCCATTCGATGTCTTCGCGCGCAACATTCTCGGCGAGGTTCTGCAGTCGCGCGGCTTCGGCGACAGCAGTCAGATTGATGGCAATCCCGGACCGCAATGTAGCCCGAACTCGGGAACTGACGTCTTCGTGCAGGCGAACCGAAAATCCGTAGCGCATGGAAAACCTTCCCTTCAGGAGCGGTTTATCCCTCGCTTTCACCATGCGCCCAGAGTCGGCGATTGACAAGCGAAAATCTTGAAAAATCATTTAGTATCAAATAGTTAGTGTATTTTGTCGATTGTGCGGCTGATGCTTGATCCGCTTCATTGGATTTCTGCACGGATCACGCATCTGGAGATCTTGACGTACTCTGCCAACATACCTAACTCTACGAAGAATTAGGAACATGCTAACTCAGCTAGTTTTAGCCTGGTATGACTGGAGGCCGAGATGTCCGAACTGGAACGCCCGGAACGATTGCAGATCATGCTGACCGCCGATGAACTGGCGGCGTTGGAGAACTGGCGCTTCGACAAGCGCATGCCGAGCCGGTCGGCCGCGGTACGGGAACTTTTGAGGCGAGGCCTCACAGCCGATGGTTTCCTGACGGCGGCGCATGGGACCAAGTCGCGCGACTTCGGCATCCTGCCGCATTCTGCAGATGGCGACGGGGCAGTCGACGGGGTGCCCCAGAAGGAATAGCGTCGTTTCCGCGGCGATCGCCCGCTCTGCGACCGTGCTTCGCGACTCTCTTGCTTCGCGATGAGCTGTGAACGTCTGGTCCGCTGATCGCCGCGAAGTAGAAGAGATCCAAAGCTCTGTCTTGCCAGACGCTCCGCAATCAGGGAGTGCTCGATCGGCATAGTGTGGGCTCGGGAATTTGCCGATGACGCTGGAATTGACGGCCGGCGACCAGTCGATGCTGCATGGCGAGCAAGGCTCGGCAGCGGCTGCCGCCATGAAGATCCTGGTCGCTTTCGCGAAGGCGGTCGGCGCGCGCAAATTGCTGGACATTGCCGGTGCCCATATCGACGGCTGCCTTTATCACGGCCAGGCCAGCCTCGATTTCGTCGAAATGCTGATCGAGGGCGGCGGCCGCGTTCGGGTGCCGACGACGCTGAACGTCGGTTCGTTCGACCTCATCCATCCCGGATTGGTGAAGATGCCGGTGTCGCAAGAAACGCCGGCGCGACGCCTGATGAAGGCGCATCTGGAACTCGGCTGCCAGGCGACCTTCACCTGCGCACCCTATCAGACCCGGTTCCGGCCAAGGTTCGGCGAGCAGATCGCCTGGGGTGAGTCCAACGCCATCGTCTTTGCCAATTCGGTGATCGGGGCGCGGACCAACCGCTATGGCGATTTTATCGATTTGTGCTGCGCAATGACCGGGCGCGCGCCGGCATGGGGGCTGCATCTGAGTGAAAATCGACGAGGCCAGGTCCTGTTCGAGCTGACTGACGCTGCTTTCGAGCCAAGCGACGCTCTGTTTGTCGGCGTCGGGCTGATCATCGGGCAAAGGGCTCGCGACCGCATCCCTGTCATATCGGGCCTGCCGCAGCCGCGCGACGAGGACCAATTGAAGGCGCTGGGGGCGGCGGCGGCAACGACGGGTGCCGTGGCGCTGTTTCATGCCGTCGGCATCACGCCGGAGGCGAAGACGCCGGATGAGGCGTTGCACGGCCTGGCGCCGGAGGAAAAAATCCGGATCTCTCGCGCTGACATCCACCATGCGCTGGCCAGGCTGTCGAGCGTCCCCGACGGCGTGCAGCTTGCAGCCGTGTCGTTAGGCACGCCGCATTTCTCCCATGAAGAGTGGATGCGCCTGTTGCCGCTGCTGCGCGAAGTCGGTCCAGGCAAGGGTGTCCCAATCTATGTCAACACAGGGCGCGCGACGCTGACGCGGCTGCAGGACGAAGGCGCACTGGCCGGCATGGAAGCCTTCGGCCTCGTTCCGGTCACCGACACCTGCACCTATGTCACGTCGATCCTCGAGCGTCTCGATGGCGTGGTGATGACCAATTCGGGCAAATGGGCGCATTACGCACCTGGCAATATCGGTGTCTCGGTGGCCTTCGGTGACATGGAAGACTGCGTCCGCTCGGCTGCGGCCGGCCGCGTCGTGCGAGGCGCGCCATGAAGACGCCGGCCAGAACCGGTACATTCCACCTTTCCGGCTCGGCACAAGGCCCAGCGCTGGTGCTTTCGCAGGCGCTCAGCTTCTGGGGCGGGATCGACGTCGAAACGGGCGACATCATCGACCATTCGCATCCGGACCTGGGCGGCAATATCGCCGGCAAGATCCTGGTGATGCCGAGCGGGCGAGGGTCGTCGTCCTCGTCTTCGGTTCTAGCCGAAGCGATCCGCAGAGGCACGGCGCCGGCCGGCATTATCCTGGAGCGGCCGGACCCGATCCTTGCCGTCGGCGCCATCGTTGCCGAATTCCTCTACGAAATCAGCATGCCGCTGGTTGTCTGCGACATGTCAGGCATTGTCTCCGGCGACCGGATCGCAATCGGTCTGGGCGAAGATGCGCAAGCGATGGTGAGCAAGCTCTAGCCGGCCATCAGTCCCGCCGCGCCCCGCCGCCAGTAGGCTGCCGCCAGTGTTTCGTTGCGGCCGAGCGCCAGCGTGCCGCGCCAGTGTTCGCGCACCGTCGTGGCGGCTGCCGCTTCGGCCGCGAACCAGCCGAATGCCGAACCGGTCGGCCATGCGAGCAACCTTACCCACAGGAGCGAAATGGCATGGTCGGCAGTGATAGCGGGCGCGGGCACATGCGCTGGTTTCGATCGGGCAGCATGACGGTTATGCTGCCGATGGCGTGTCTGTCCTTGCGCCGTCTTGCGGGTTCAAGGCACTGGCCGCCGAGACGGTCGTCGCCGGCGGCGGAGACGAAGGCGCTGTTCGTATTGGGCGGCGCATCTATGATCGGCTTCGGCCCTTCTTTCAGATCTCCGGGATGCTTTCCCTGAAGATCACTTGCAGCCGTGGCTGGTGCAGTTCGTAAGGCAAGCCCCTGACCGCATGGGTCAAGGTGTTGAGCGCTTCGCGGGCTTCGACGCGCGGGTTCTGGTCGATGACCGCGTCGAGCGTGCCGTCGAGCAAGAGCTCCTTGGTGCCCTCCGTTACCTCATGGCCGAGAAAGACCGTTGACAGTGCACGCCCGCGTTCCCTTAGCGCGCGGGCGATGCCGGTGTTGCCGGCGCCGACATTGTAGATGGCGGCTAGGTCCGGGTGCCGGTCCAGCAGGGCGGAGGCCTCCGAATAGGCCTTCTCCCGGTCGTCGAGCATCTCGCGCATCTCGACGATCTGCAGATTGGGCGATTCTTCCGCCAGTATGTGGCGGAAGCCCATCTCGCGCTCCTCGTGGCCGCGGTAGGAGAGCGAACCGGCGAACAGCGCGACCTTGCCCGGACGCCCGGCACCCATGAAGCGGTTGAGAAGGTAGCCGGCGAGCCGGCCGGCGGCGCGGTTGTCGATGCCGATATAGGCAACCCGCGGCACATGCAGGATGTCGGAAGCGATGGTGACGACCCTGACGCCGCTGGCCGAAAGCGAGCGGATCGCCTCGCGGACCGTCGGATGGTCGAGCGCGATCACACCGACGCCTTGCGTCTGCCCGTGCAGTTCCTGCAGCAGACGCGCAAGCCGGTCCGGATTGAAGCCTTCGATGGTAGCGACGCGGACGTCGAGGTCCGGCCGCGCCTGCGCCTGCGCCTCGATCTGGCGGTGCAGCATCTTGATGAAGGAATTGGTGCCGGCGGGCAGGGCGAAATCCAGCCGTATGACCTCGCCAGTAACCGCGTTGCGCTGGTTCGGATTGTTCGAATTTTCAGCGATATAGCCAAGCCGCTGTGCCGTTTCGAGCACGACCTCGCGGGTGCGCGCCCGAACCCCGGCGCGGTTGTTGAGCACACGGTCGACCGTGGCGGCCGAAACGCCGGCCTCCCGGGCTATGTCTGTCAGGGTGGACCGCACTGTCGATCACCTCATTCCAAAACGCGCCAGGGGCGCATCGAGATCACGCATTTCATGGGTCCACCGTCGGAGAGCGGCTTCATCGCCGTCCGCGATTCTGATGGGAAATGATGTAACCGGCCTTGGCCGATGCGCAAGCCGCCGCGCTACACCAAAATGCCCAAGCAGACCAAAGCGGGGAGGTGGGCAGCCGGGCTCCCTCAAATTCAAGCACCGGCTTCAGTATGAGAGCCTTTACAAACGCCATTCTTCCCCTCCCATGAGATGTTATGAGGTGTATTGATTATTTATGATGTTGACAGCCTTCGTATAGTGCCGTCAATATCCATCATAAGGGCCGTGGAGGAACAAGGCCCTGAGGGAGGAGTTCCAATGTCGAATTTGATCCGCGTGTCGCGGCGCCGTTTGCTGGCGTCCGGTGGAAAGGCGGCAGTCCTTGTTGCCGCCGCAGGTATTGCACCGAAATTCATTCGCCCAAGCCGTGCCTATGCGGCCGATGCCCTGGCGCCCGGCATGATCGGTGGCCCGACGGGCTTCGACGGCTCGGAGCGCTACCAGTATGGCGCCGACACGCCCGAGGGCCGCGCCATCGAGGCGGCCAAGGCGATGAAGGGCGCCGGCAAGGCGCCGGCCAAGATCGTACTTGGCCTGTCCGACGGCTCGATCGGCCAGTTGACCCAGCCGTTTCCGGCCGGCGCGCCGTCGATCAAGGATCTCTGGGAGAAGGAAACCGGCATTCCGTTGGAAATCGTCGGTGTGCCAAACGGCCAGGAATTCACCAAGACGATGCAGGACATCTCCACCAAGGGTGGGGCATATGACATCTACGCGGTCGAATGGAACCGCCTTGGCGACCTCGCCGAAACCGGCGGCATCCTCAAGCTCGACGACTTCGTCGCGCAATACAAGCCGGAATGGGACGATCCCGAGCGCGGCTATGTCGACGGCGCCAAGGGCGTCTCGCTGCTCAACCAGTATCGCGGCTCGACCTACGGCGTGTCGCTGGATGGCGACTTCCAGACATGGGTCTACCGTACCGATCTGTTCGGCGACGCAAACGAGAAGAAGGCCTTCTCCGACAAATACGGCTATGAACTGGCGGCGCCGAAGACCTGGAAGCAGCATGACGAGATCGCGGCCTTCTTCCAGCGCCCGGACAAGGGCCTGTTCGGCTCGACCGATCTGCGCAACCAGGGCTGGGGCTACACCAACTGGTATCAGCGTTATGTCTCAATGGCTTCGCCCAATCAGTTCTTGTTCGACGATACCGGCAAGCCGCTGATCAATTCTGAGCAAGGTATCGCGGCGACCAGCGAGTACATCGCTTCGCTTTCGCACCATTCGCCGGACGCGATCTCCTGGGGCTGGCCGGAGCAGTACGGCAATTTCGCCAAGGGCGGCGCGGCCATGACCTGCGCCTTCTCCAATCTGCCGAAATTCCTCGACAATGCCGGCAACAAGGATTCAGCTGTCACCGGCAAGATCGGCTCGATGCTGCCGCCCGGCCGCGAAATCGACGGCAAGCTGGTCAGCCGGTCGGTGCTGTGGCTCAATCTGTCGGCGTCGGTGTCCTCGCAAGCCAAGAATCCGGAGGCCTGCTACCTGTTCCTGCAGTGGCTGGGCTCAAGCCGCATCTACGCCTGGATGACTGCCAATCCGGGCGGCTACTTCGATCCGTTCCGACTATCGGATTTCTCGGATCCGCTGGTTCGCCAGACCTATCACGCCTACCACATGGACGTGGTGCGCGAGACGGTCGCCCGCACCGTGCCCACCATCAACTATCCCGGCGCCACCGCCTTCCACAACGCGCTGGACGAGAACCTCGTCGCCGCGCTGACCAAGGCCAAGACAGCCGAGCAGGCGATGGCCGACACCGAGGCCGAGTGGAAGAAGATTGCCCGCCGCACCGGCGAGGAGAAGCTTCTCGAAGCCATCAAGACCAACAAGGAGGCCTGGCCGACCGTCCTCGATCCAATCGCCTGATCCTTCCAGGATCCTACCAAGAAGGGGAGGAGCGGTCGCTCTTCCCCTCGGCAACGAAGGACCCAGCAAAGCCGCAAGATGAAGCGTTCAGTTCCTTTCGAGATATTCCGCTATGCCGCGATCCTTGCGGCGATGGCGGTGACGCTGGTGCCGATCCTGTGGATGGTGTCGATGGCGTTCAAGCCGATCGCCGAATGGTCGGCGACCGGCGCCGACCTGACCTGGTGGCCGAAGAACCCGACACTCAGCAATTTCCGCTTCGTCTTCGGTGAATCGACCAACAATCTGATCGTCGCGCTCGACCGCACAGCTTTGAAGCCGATCCTGTCGTCGCTGCTGTCGGCCACATTCGGTACGGCAATCGCCATGTCGGCGGGCACCGCGGCGGCCTACGGCCTGTCGCGCTTCGGCTCGGGCCAGAACCTGCCGCTGGCGCTGATCCAGCTTCGCCTGTTTCCGCCGATGGCGGTCATGACCCCGGTGATGATCATGTGGGCCTTCCTCAATTTCACCGACAGCTGGTGGGGGCTGTCGTTGATCTACGGCATCGTCACGCTGCCTTTCGCCTTCTGGCTGATGAAGACCTTCTTCGACGACATGCCGCGCGAGATCGAGGAAGCGGCGCTGGTCGAGGGCTGCTCGCGGTGGCGCGTCTTCACCCGCATCACGCTGCCGATGATGCGCGCGCCGCTGGCCAGTGCTGCGCTGTTCGTCTTCATCCTCAACTGGTCGGACTATCTGATTGCATTGCTTCTGACGACGCGCGAATGGGTGACGGTCCCCGTCTACATGGCCTCGCTGTCCTCATCGATGACCGGACAGCTCTACGGCGCCAAGGCAGCCCTCGGCCTGATAGCGGCAGTGCCGCCTGTCATCATGGGCATCGCCATCCAGCGCCATCTGGTGCGCGGACTGACCTTCGGGGCGCTCAAGCAATGAGCGCGGTGACTGCGACGATTTCGGAGGGCGACATGCAAGCCTCCAAAGCGGCGTCGGTGCTGCCGGACGAGGGCGCAAAGCTCGGCTTCCGGCTGACGCTGCCGGCGCAGATCCTGGTGCTGTTCATCGCCGTCTTCCCGCTCCTGATGCAGCTCTACATCAGCCTGACCGACTGGTCGCCGCTGTCGGGCACCGGCTGGTGGAACGCCTGGTCGATGTGGAACAGTTTCGCCAACTACACCGACCTTGCCGCCGATGCGCGCTTCTGGAGTGCGCTGAAGCGCACGGCCATCGTCATGATCGTCTGCGTGCCGGCGGAGTTCCTGCTCGGCTTGGCGCTCGCGACACTGTTTGCCGACGAGTTCCCCGGCAAGCGGATCTTCTACTCGATCCTCTTGATGCCGATGATGGTGGTGCCGGCGGTAGCCGGCTACATGTTCTTCATGCTGTTTCAGTCAGGCGGCCCGGTCAACGACATCCTGTCGGCGATCTCAGGCTTTCCCGTCACCATCGCCTGGCTGTCGGACCCGACGCTGGCGCTCATCGCCGTCATGGTCGCCGACATCTGGCAGTGGACGCCGCTGATGTTCCTGATCCTGCTTGCCGGCCTGGTCGGCGTGCCCGACGACCAGATCAAGGCGGCGACGCTGCTCGGCGCCAACCCGTGGCAGCGCTTCGTCACCATCGTGCTGCCGAAGATGAAGACGATCATCATCATCGCGCTGGCGATCAGGGTGATCGAGAACTTCAAGATATTCGACACGCTTTACATCATGACCGGCGGCGGTCCCGGCGTCGCTACCGAAACCATCTCCGTCTACATCTACAAGCTCACCACCCAGGACCTGATCTGGGGCTATGTGGCGGCAATCGCGCTGGCCATACTGATCGTGCTGTCCATCGCTGCGGTGTTTGCAATGAAACGCATGGCCCGGGTACGCGAGGTGGCGGCATGAGCACCATCCACCTGCAGAACCTGGTCAAGAAATTCGGCGACTTCACCGCGCTGAAGACGATGGACCTGGCCATTGCCGACGGCGAGTTCATGGCGCTGCTCGGGCCGTCTGGCTGCGGCAAGTCGACGACGATGAATATGATCGCCGGCATGGAAGGGCCGACCAGCGGCAAGATCCTGTTTGGCGAGCGCGACATGGCCGGCGTGCCGATGGGGCGGCGCGGCGTCGGCTTCGTCTTCCAGAACTATGCGATCTTCACTCATATGAGCGTGCGGCAGAACCTCGCCTACGGGCCGAAAATGCGCGGCGCACCAAAGGCCGAGATCGGCCGCCGTGTCGGCGCCATTGCCGAGATGCTGCAACTGACGCCGCTGCTCGACCGCAAGGCGGACAGACTGTCGGTCAACATATTGCAGCGGGTGGCGATCGGCCGTTCGGCGATCATGGAGCCGGCGATCTTCCTGCTCGACGAGCCGCTTTCCAATGTCGACGCCGCCTTCCGGGCAGTGATGCGGACCGAACTGAAGCAGTTGCAGCGGCAGTTCCGGCAGACCATGGTCTACGTCACCCACGATCAGCTTGAAGCAATGACCATGGCCGACCGCATCGCGGTGATGGACCACGGCGTGCTGCAGCAGGTCGGCACGCCGCTCGAGGTCTATAACAATCCGGCCAATGTCTTCGTCGCCCGCTTTATCGGCGCGCCGGGCATGAACCTGCTCAAGGGCAGGCCGGCGGAAAGCGACCGTGGTCTGGTCATCGATCTCGGCCCGCTCGGCGTGACACCGCCGCTGCCGGTCGAGATCGCAGATGCCGTACGCAGGATGCGCGGCGAGGTGTTTTATGGCTTTCGACCGGAGCAGGTGACGCTGGCTGAAGGTGGCCGTGGCCTGTCCATGCCGGTGAGTTTCGTCGAGCGGATCGGTGCGCGCACCATCATCCACCTTGGCGACGGCGAGACTGCGGTGAAGGCGGTGTTCGACAATGATGTCGGGCTGGCGATCGGGCAGACAGCCGTCGTCGCGCCTGCGGCGGAGGCGGTGCGCGTCTTCGACGCCGCCTCCGGTCTTGCATTGAGAGCAGGTTGAGATGGCCGACATCGTTTTCCGTAATGTGACAAAACGCTATGGCGGCACGCTGGCCGTCGACGATGCGTCGTTCGCGGTGAACGACAACGAGTTCTTCTGCTTCTTCGGGCCGCCGCTGTCGGGCAAGTCGACGATACTGCGCCTGGTGCTCGGGCTGGAAACCCCGGACGCGGGCGAGATCCTGATCGGCGGAAAGCCGGTCAACACGGTGTCGCCGGCCGAGCGCAACGTCGCCATGGTGTTCCAGAATTTGGCGCTGTTTCCGCATATGAGCGCGCGCGACAACATCCGCTTTCCGCTGGTCGAACGCCGGGTCGCCGAAGCCGAGATCGAAAAGCGCGTCGCCGATGTCGCGGCCAAGCTGCATATCGGCCATATCCTGCACAAGCCGCCGGCACAGCTTTCCGGAGGTGAGCGGCAGCGCGTGGCGATTGCCCGCGCGCTGGTGCGGGATCCCGCCGCCTATCTGATGGACGACCCGATTTCGGCGCTCGACGCCCGGCTGCGCGAGGAGACGCGGGTCGAGCTCAAGCGCATCCAGCGCGAGCTCGGCAAGACGCTGATCTATGTCACGCACGACCAGGAAGAAGCGATGTCGGTCGCCGACCGAATGGCCATTCTGGAGAACGGCAAGATCAGGCAGATCGGCGCGCCGGCCGAGATCTATGACCGGCCGGCCAGCACCTATGTGGCGCGGCTGCTCGGGTCGCCGATGATGAATATATTGAAGTCGGTGCACGGCGCGGAAGGCGTGGAGGCGGCGGAAGGCACGATCCGCGTCGCGGACAAGGCTGCGCCGGCCGATGCCGTCGAGATCGGGCTCAGGCCGGAAGACATCAAGGTCAGGTCTTGGTCGGGTGGAATGCCGGAGGGGGGCGCGGGCCGCCCGGCGCGAGTGTTCGAGGTCGAGCCGCTCGGCGGCTACACCGTTGTGACGCTCGCCGCCGGAAAGACGCGTCTGCGGGCGCTGTTACGCGGCCAGCCGGACATCAGGCCGGACGCGATGGTAGTGATATCCTGCGAGCCGGGCAGGGTGCATTATTTCGGACAGAGCGGGGGAGCCTTGGCACGATGACGGCGGCTGCAAGGAACGAGCTTCGGGAGGAACATATGGCAAGCCAAGAAATGGTGGGCAACGGCTTCGAGCCGGACGTTAAAGTCCGCACCAGGGAATACAGGATCGGCTGCGTCGGCGCCGGCATGATCATGGCCGAATGTCACCTTGCCGCCTACAAGGAAGCCGGTTTCCCGGTGGTGGCGATTGCCTCGCGGACCAAGGCCAGCGCCGAGAAAGTCGCCAAACGCTGGGATATCCCAACCGTCCACGACACGCCGGAACAGCTCATCGAGGACAAGAACGTCGAGATCATCGACCTTGCCTTTCCGCCGGACAAGCAGCCGGCACTGATCCGTCATGCTCTGAAGCAGGCACATATCAAGGCGATCCTGGCGCAGAAGCCATTGGCGCTGTCCCTTGAAGAGGCCGTCAAACTTCGCGACGAGGCGGCCAAGGCAGGCAAGATCCTCTCGGTCAACCAGAACATGCGTTACGACCAGTCGATGCGCGTCTTGAAGCAGATCATCGACAGCGGCGCGCTCGGCGACATCGTTTTCGCCCAGATCGACATGCATGCGATCCCGCACTGGCAGAGCTTCCTCGAGGACTATGACCGGCTGACGCTCGCCAATATGAGCGTCCACCATCTCGACGTATTGCGCTTCCTGTTCGGCGATCCCTTGGAGATCACCACCCTGACCCGCAAGGATCCGCGCACCCGCTTCGATCATTCGGACGGCATCACCGTGTCGACGATAAAGTTCCCGTCGGGCGTGCTCGCCGTATCGCTTGAGGATGTCTGGTCCGGTCCGCGCCAGGAGGGCTACAAGGACGACCAGCACATCAACTGGCGCGTCGACGGCACCAAGGGCGTCGCCAAGGGCACCATCGGCTGGCCGACAGGTTCTGCCTCGACGCTGACCTATGCCTCGACCGAGACCACCGGTGGTGAATGGGTGACGCCCAGCTGGGACACGATGTGGTTCCCGCATGCCTTCATCGGCGTCATGGAGCAGCTCCAGCACGCGGTCAAGACGGGCGAGCCGCCGGCGCTGTCCGTCGCCGACAACGTCAAGACCATGGCGCTGGTCGAAGCCGGCTACCGCTCCATCGACAAGGGCCGGACCGTCAAGCTTTCCGAAATCTCGATCAACTGAAACACCGGACGACTGAATCACTTACAGGGAGGACTTCACACCATGATGCAGGCAGGTATTTTCACGGGTTATTTCCCGTATGGCCTCAAGGAAACCGCGCAGAAGATCCGTGCGCTCGATTTCAACACCGTGCAGCTCGACCTGCATTTCAGGGATATCGACCTTTCCGCCGGACAGATCACCAAGGACAAGGCCAAGACTGTCCGCGATACGTTCCGCGACCACAATCTGCCGATCTGCTGTGTGTCGGGCTACACCAACATCATCCATCCGGACCTGGGCGAGCGCGAGCGGCGCGTCGGCTATTTGAAGGAGATCATCCGCAACGCACGCCATTTCGGCACCCCTTACGTGATCTCGGAAACCGGTACCTACAACACCGAGTCCGACTGGGTGCATCACCCGAAGAACAAGACCGAGGAAGGTTTTGAGGAATGCCGCAAGGTCATCGCCGACCTTGCCCAGACCGCCTATGACCACGGCGCAGTCTTCCTGCTCGAAACCTATGTCAACAATGTCGTCGGTTCGGTCGAAGAGACGGTGAGGATGTTCGCGCAGATCGACCACCCAGGCCTCGGCCTGCTGATGGACCCGACCAACTATTTCGAAACGCACAACATCGACAGGATGGACCAGATCCTGAACCAGGTGTTCGACACATTGACCGACAAGATCAAGATTGCCCACGCCAAGGACGTCAAGCGTTCCGGCGGCGACAAGTCGGAAAAGCACGCAGACATCGGCGACGAGGACGCGCTGGAGAGCCACACCTTCCGCGGCGTCGGCGAGATCGAGCTGCCGGCGCCCGGCCTCGGTTCGCTGAATTACGACCTCTATCTCAAGCGGCTGGCCGAAAAGCATCCGAACATCCCGGTCATCATCGAGCATCTTTCGGAAGACGACGTGCCCCGTGCCAAGAAATTCCTCGACGGAAAATTCCGCGCCAACGGACTGTGATGGCGCGGTTCGGCTACGAAACAAGGGAGGAAGAGAAATGTTGAAATTCGCGTTGAAAATCGCTGCCGCGGCGACGGTTCTCGCCGGTGTTGCGCTGGGTACGCCGGCGCTGGCGCAGGACGCCCAGAAGACGTTCTACCTGCTGTCGCATGGCGGCCCGTCGGATGCCTTCTGGATCGACTGGAATGCCGGCGCCACCAAGGCCTGCGACCAGCTCAAGGTGACCTGCAAGATCTCGTTCAGCGGCGGCGACATGGCGGCGCAGAAGGAAGCCTTCAACTCGGCACTCGCCGCCAAACCGGACGGCATCGCCACGACCTCGGCGCAGCCCGGCCTGTGGACCGAGGAGGTCAAGGCAGCCAAGGCGGCCGGCATCCCGATCGTGTTCTTCAATACCGACGATCCGGCAACCGGCCGGCAGGCCTATGTCGGCGCCGACCTTAAGGAAGCCGGTGTCATCTGGGCGAAATATCTGGTCGACCACAAGATGGTGAAGCAGGGCGACAAAGTGTTCCTGCCGGTCGAAGTGCCGGGCGCCAGCTACCAGCAGCTCGAGACCGAAGGCATTGCCAGCGTCTTCGATCCGCTCGGCATCAAATATGACGTGGTCGATTGCGGCACCGATCCGGCCGGCATCATCGCCAAGATGACCGACTACATGGTTGCCAACAATCCGCCGGCAATCATCGCGCTCGGCGATTCCGTCGCGGCCAGCGTCAAGCGGGTGTTCGACGGCGCCGGCGTGCCGGCCGGCAAGATTCCGGTCGTCGGCTGGGGCAATTCGAAGGAAACCGCCGAGTCAGTCAAGTCCGGCTTCATCAACGCGGCTGCCTGGCAGTTCCCATCGGCGCAGGGCTTCATGCCGGTGGCGCTGCTCGGTCTCGCCGCCGCGGGCGAACCGATCGGCTACGACATTCACACGTTCAGCCTCTACGACGCCTCGAGCGTCGAACCGATCCTGAAACTCTACAACAAATGATTGAAACTGACGCTCGCCGCGCAGGCGGCGAGCGTCACCCTGGCGTATGGTTCGAACTGTCATGACAATTGCCGCAGAAGAGGAAATGCCGCGTGCCAAACGCAGGTCGAGCCTGATGCGCTCGCCGCAGTTCTCTTCGCTCGTCATCCTGATCGTCCTGCTGGCGGTGTTCGCGATCGCCGACGCGAATTTCCTGTCGCCGCTCAACATCTCCAACATGATGGCGTTCCTGCCCGAGCTCGGCATCATCGCGCTCGGCATGACGCTGCTTCTGACGGCGGGCGAGTTCGACCTTTCGGTCGGTGCCGTGTTCGGGCTGGCGCCGGTCGTCGTCATGCTGCTGGTGCAGAACGGCGGGTTTGATATTGGCGTCGCGCTGTTGGCCGGCCTGC
Source organism: Mesorhizobium sp. M0145 (assembly GCF_040322355.1). Classification (NCBI taxonomy): domain Bacteria; kingdom Pseudomonadati; phylum Pseudomonadota; class Alphaproteobacteria; order Hyphomicrobiales; family Phyllobacteriaceae; genus Mesorhizobium; species Mesorhizobium sp. M0145. Next base: position 23,302 of record NZ_JAMYTK010000035.1, on the reverse strand, counting down.
TGCTCTGCATAGCGATCGGTGCGATCAACGGCCTGATCGTCACCAAGATCGGGATCTCGTCCTTCCTGGTGACACTGTCGATGTTGCTCGTCGTGCGTGGGGCAGCGCTTTACATCACCCAAGGCTTTCCGCTGAAATCCTGGAACCAGCCAGGCTTCTTCGTGACGCTGCTGGCCGGCAGCTTCAATATCGGAACGTTCCGTTTCTATACCTCGCTTTGGTGGTTCATCGGCCTGTCGCTACTGGCGATCTATGTGCTGCACTACGCCAAGCTCGGCAACTGGATCAGCGCTATCGGCTCGAACCGTAACGCTGCCGTGGCGCGCGGCGTGCCGGCCGATGCGGTCAAGATCTGGCTGTTCATCCTGACCTCGGTGCTGGCCGGTCTCGCCGGCATGATCAGCGCCTTCCGCATCTCTGCCGCCTCGCCGGTGGCCGGCACCGGCTACGAGCTCGAAGTGATCGCCATGGTGGTGGTCGGCGGCACTGCGCTGACCGGTGGGCGCGGCACCATCCTAGGCACCATCGTCGGCGCGCTGATGCTGCGCAGCATCCGCAACGGCATCGTGCTGATCGGCGTGCCCGGGCTCGCCTATAACATCTTCGTCGGCGTCATCATCCTTGCCATGCTCATCCTGCACGCTTTGCTGCAGAAGAACGCCGCCAGGAGCTGATCATGGAAGTGCTTCGGCTGCAGAATTTGCAAAAATCCTTCGGCAGCGTCCGCGCCCTGAAGAGCGCCTCCTTCACGCTCAACGAGGGCGAAGTGGTGGCCTTGCTCGGCGACAACGGCGCCGGCAAATCGACATTAATCAAGGCGATCTCCGGGGTCTTTCCCGTCGATCGCGGCGACATCTATGTGCGCGGCCAGAAGGTCTCCATCCGCTCGACGCGCGACGCGATGGATCTCGGCATCGAGACCATCCACCAGGACACCTCGCTGGCTCCCGATCTCAGCATCGCGCGCAATCTTTTCCTTGGCCGCGAGCCGGTCAATCTCAAATGGCTTGGCGTGTTCGCGCCGCTCGATCTCGCTCGATTGCGCGATGCTGCGTCGGCTCTATTGAAGCGCGTCGGCATCTCGAAGAAACTCGACGCCGATGCGCTGGTTAGCACGCTGTCAGGCGGCGAGCGTCAGTCGATCGCCATCTCCCGCGCCATGCAGTTCGCCGCCAAGGTCATCATCCTCGACGAGCCGACCAACAATCTCGGCGTCGAGGAAACGCACGGCGTGCTGCGCTTCGTCAAGGAAGTGCGCGACGCCGGCCACTCGGTGCTTTTGATCACCCACAACATCCATCACGTCTTCCAGGTCGCCGACCGCATCATCGTTATGCGCCGCGGCGAGATCGTCGCCGAGCAGACGGTCGCCGGCACCGATCTGCTGACCGTGGAAAGCATCATCACCGGCGCCGACATGTCGGCCCTGCTCAAGGAGACGAGAGCGAAGTGAAGGACGGGAGCAAAGTGAAAGAACTGGCCGTCACATGGTAGAGCTTTACGGCAAGACGCTGTCGCGCCGGCAGGTCTCGGAACGCTCGGGCATGCTGTCGCAGTTCGCCGGCGTGCGGCTGATGACGCTTGGCGACGGCGTCGAGCGCGGCATCCGCATGCTCGAATTCCGCACCGGCTCCGGCCTGCGCTTCACCGCGCTGGTCGACCGGGCGCTCGATATCGCCGATTGCGATTTCAGGGGCCAGGCGATCGGCTGGCACTCGCCGAGCGGTTTTCGCCATCCCGGCCTGCACGAATATGAAGGCGAGGAGGGATTGGCGTGGGCGCGGTCGTTTTCCGGCCTTCTGCTGACCTGCGGCCTCGACCATATATTGTTCATGAACGAAGTACCGGCCGATACCTACAACTACCCGCCGAAGACGATGGTGCGCCATTCGCTGCACGGCCGCATCAGCACCATCCCGGCGCGGCTGACCGGCTATGGCGAGACCTGGGACGGCGACCGCTGCGTGTTGTGGGCCGAAGGCATCGTTCAGCAATCGACTGTATTCGGCGAGGATCTGCACCTGCTGCGGCGGATCGAGGCCGATGTCGGCGGCAACGAGATCCGGCTTTCGGACCGTGTCGTCAATCACGGTTTCAACCGTACGCCGCATATGTATTTCTACCACATCAATATCAGCCATCCGGTGCTCGACGAAGGATCGCGCTACCTGGCGCCGATCCGCGACGTCGTCTGGGCGGGCCATGCCGGCGAGCGCTATGAAGTGCAGAAGGTCGGCTACCGCACGGTGCCGGCGCCGCAACCGGGATTCAAGGAACAGGTCTGGCAGCACGAGCTCGGCGCCGACAGCGCCGGCGAAGTGCCGGTCGCGGTGGTCAACGACAGGCTCGGCCTCGGCTTGCAGGTGGTCACGCGCAAGGACCAGTTGCCTTGCGCCTATCAATGGCAGAATTTCCAGGCCGGGCAGTACGCGCTTGGCATCGAGCCCTCGACGCATCATGTGCTGGGAAATCTGGCCGCGCGCGAACGCGGCGAGATGATCTGGCTGGAGCACGGCGAGAGCCGCTCCTACGATGCCGTGTTCCGGGTTCTCGACGGCGCCGGCGAGATCGCCGATGCGGAGAGCCGGATCGCGGCAATCGCCAGGCAGCCGCGAGAGGACTACCCGCAGCCGTCGGGCCGTTTTCCTGTTCTTGGAGGCAGGTCGTGATAATGGCGAACAAGATACGGGACACCAGTTGGGAGGCTGGCTCCGGCCGGAGCGGGGAGGGCTCGCGGCAGATCGGGAATCGGAGGTCACAATGGCTGGCACGGTAAAGCGCGATTACAGCCTGGTCGGCGAAAGCACGCGCAGGGCGATCGAGACGGGACTGGCCTCGGCGGAGTGGTACCACACGGATGTCCCTCGCAAGGCGATCAAGGAGCTGATGCAGCGCTCAGACGGCCCGGCGATCCGCGACACGATCATCTGGATCGTCGCCATCCTCGGCTCCGCCGCCGGCGCCATCTATTTCTGGGGCACCTGGTGGTGCGTGCCGTTCTTCTTCGTCTACGGCGTGCTCTACGGCTCCTCCAGCGACTCGCGCTGGCACGAATGCGGCCATGGCACTGCCTTCCGCACGCGCTGGATGAACGATGTCGTCTACCAGATCGCCAGCTTCATGCTGATGCGCAACCCGGTGACTTGGCGCTGGAGCCATGCCCGGCACCATACAGACACGATCATCGTCGGCCGCGACGCCGAGATCGCCGTGATGCGCCCGCCGGACCTTTTGCGTGCGGCGCTGGCTTTCACCGGCATCCTTGATTTTCGCTATTCGCTTCCGGCGCTGGTACGCCAGGCGCTCGGCAAGCTGACGCCCGACGAGAAAAGCTACGTTCCCGAGATGGAACAGCACAAGGCCGTCATCGCGGCGCGCTGGCATATTGCCATCTACATCGCCACGATAGCACTCGCCCTCTACATGCAGTCGTGGGTGCCGGTGGTGCTCATCGGCGTGCCGCGCCTCTACGGCACCTGGCACATGGTGATGACCGGCCTGCTGCAACACATCGGTCTGGCCGACAACGTCGTCGACCACCGGCTCAACACCCGTACCGTGTACATGAACCCGATCAGCCGGTTCATCTACTGGAACATGAACTACCACGTCGAGCACCACATGTTTCCGATGGTGCCCTATCACGCGCTGCCCAAGCTGCATGAATTGATCAAGCACGATCTGCCGGAGCCGAACCCGTCGATATGGCATGCCTATCGCGAGGTCTGGCCTGTCCTGCTCAGGCAGCTCAAATACGAGGATCATTTCCTCAAGCGCGAACTGCCGCCAACGGCCAGGCCCTATCGTGGCGAGTTCCACGAAGTGAACATGTCGGCGGCGGCTGAATAGGCACCGCACCGGCGCCATGCAGAAAATTTCAGGAGAGATATAGAATGGCCGATTGGGTCGAAGCGTGCGCCGTGGACGATGTCGAAGAGGAAGATGTCATCCGCTTCGACCATGGCGGCCGCACCTTCGCGATTTACCGTTCGCCGGACGATGAATTCTTCGCCACCGACGGGTTTTGTACGCATGAGAAGGCGCATCTGGCCGACGGGCTTGTCATGGACGACATCATCGAATGCCCCAAGCACAATGGCCGCTTCAATTATAAGACCGGCCAGGCGAAGGGCGCTCCCGTTTGCGTCAATCTCGCGACCTATCCAGTCAAGGTCGAAGCTGGCAAGGTGATGATCCAGATCGCCTGACCGGCCTTCTGTCACGTAGCAAAGGGGACCAAAATCCATGAGCCGGAAAAGACCGACCGTCGCAGACCTGCGGGCCATGAAGGGCAAGCGGCAGTTGACCATGCTGCGCGTGCTGACGATGGACGAGGCCGAGGCCGCCGAACGCGCCGGCGTCGATATCGTCTCGGTGCCGCCGGAGCTGGTGCTCAATCCGCAATACCGCGATGCGGCACCCAGCCTGTTCACCATGCCGGGCGAGAATTTCTTCGAGATCGGCACCGCCGACGATTTCGTCCGCTGGGCGTTCCGGCTCTACAAGGCCAGCGCCGATGCGGTCTACTGCAGCGCCGGGTACGCCACCATCAAGCGGATGGCCGACGATGCCATTCCGGTAATCGGCCATGTCGGCCTCATCCCGTCACGCGCCACCTGGACCGGCGGCTTCAAGGCCGTCGGCAAGACCGCCGACACCGCCATGCAGGTGTTCGAAGCGGTGAAGCAACTGGAGGCCGCCGGCGCGATCGGCGCCGAGATCGAAGTGGTGCCGGTCGAGGTGGCCAAGGCGATTTCGGAACGCACGTCGCTGATCATGCTGTCGATGGGAGCGGGCACCGGCTGTGACGCGCAGTATCTGTTCGCCGACGACATCCTCGGCCAGAACCGCGGCCACATGCCTCGGCATTCCAAGGTCTATCGCAATTTCGCCGCCGAATACGATCGCCTGCAGGCCGAACGCATCGCCGCCTTTTCCGAATATGTCGCCGATGTGAACAGCCTGGCCTATCCCGAAGACAGGCACGTCGTGCACATGGACCCGGACCAGCTCAGCCTGTTCCTGGAGAAGATCGAAGCCGCATAAGACGCCCCGGCAGCGGCACGAAGCGTCATCGCGGATCGTAAAAGGCCGGTTCGCGGCAGGGCCAAGTCATCGCATAACCGGCTGCGATGCCACACGAAAGTTTGTTGGACTAGGTCTGGACGGCACCGGCCAGATGCTGTTGAAACCGGTGCGTCATCGGTTTGCCGGACAATTGGGCGGTTGCCGATGGAGCGGGAGAAGATTCCCCTTCGGACAGTTCTGCGCATGACCGCCATTCCCGAAAACAAAGCCTTGCCCGAAACCGCGCCGGCGGCGCGGCAAGCCCGGCGGGTGGCGCTGATCGTCGCCGTCGCCTTCTTCATGCAGCTTCTGGATTCGACCATCATCTCGACCTCGCTGCCGCAGATGGGAGAATCCTTCGGCGTGCCGGCGGTGGCGATGAGCATCGGCATCACCGTCTATATGCTGACCATGGCGGTGTTCGTGCCGCTGTCCGGCTGGCTTGCCGACCGTTTTGGCGCGCGCAACATCTTCCTCGTGGCGATCGCCCTGTTCACGCTGGCCTCGCTCGTTTGCGGCATCTCACAGAACCTGGCCGAGTTCGTCGTCGCACGCGCGGTTCAGGGCCTGGGCAGCGCGCTGATGACGCCGGTCGGCCGCATCCTGGTGCTGCGCAACGCGCCGAAATCCGAGCTTCTCAACGCCACGGCGCTGATCACCTGGCCGGCGCTGTTTGCGCCGGTGGTCGGGCCGGTGCTTGGCGGCTTCATCACCACTTATCTCTCCTGGCACTGGAATTTCTTCATCAACATTCCGCTTGGGGTTGCCGGTTTGGCGCTGGTTGCCCGCTTCATTCCTGGGGACCGCGAAGCTGGGGCCAAGCCGCTCGACTGGCCGGGCTTCCTGCTGACCTCGGTGGGGCTCGCCGCGATGCTCTATGGCCTCGAGCGCATCGCGCATCCGCAGGAGGGTGTGTTGCCGACCGTGGCACTGCTCGGCACGGGCATTTTGGTCGGCTGGCTGGCGGTGCGGCATCTGCGACGCGCCAACCATCCGCTGCTCGATCTCACAGCTTTCAAGGTGCAGACCTTCGCCATCTCGACGCTGTCGGCCGGCACGATCTTCCGGATCGCCATCAACGCCACGCCATTCCTGCTGCCGCTTTTGTTCCAGGTCGGCTTCGGCCTGAGCCCGGTCGATGCGGGCATGATGATCCTGACCTATTTCCTCGGCAATCTCGGCATGAAGGCGGTGACGACGCCGACGCTGAGGCGCTTCGGCTTCCGTTCGGTGCTGATCGTCAACGGGGTGATCGCTTCCTTGTCGATCATGGCCTGCGCGGCGCTTTCGCCGCAGACGCCGCAAGCGTTGGTGGTGGTGCTGATGCTGATCGCCGGCCTTTCGCGCTCGATGCAGTTCACCGCGCTCAACACGCTGGCCTTCGCCGATGTGGCCTCACAGCAGCGCAGCTCGGCGGCGACATTGTCCAGCATGCTGCAGCAGGTGGCGATGCTGTTCGGCGTGGCGGTGGCGGCGGCGCTGCTCAACCTGTCACAGATCGCCAGGGGCGCGGCAGCGCTCGATCTCGTCGACTTCCGCCTTGCCTTCCTGGTGATCGGCGCAATCGGTCTCGTCGCCTCGTTCCGCTTTCTCGCATTGTCGAACGCTGCCGGCGCCGAGGTCTCGGGCCATGTTTCGCGGATTTGACGCGGGAATCCAGCGGCGATCGCGGACATAAATTCTGCCTGCTTCGCTCGTTGTGGAACAAACTTTTGCGAGCGCTCCGATCGGCACGGTTAATTGCAAAAGTGCTTGAGTTCCTGGCATTGCGCCAGCCTCGCCAATCGGCGCGTCCAACCGCAGAATTTCCTCGCAAGCCGGCCTGCAATGCGCGGATTCATTTGACGAATTGGTCTTGAGCCGATTAGCTTTCGTTCCGATGGCCGCAGAGGGAGCAGGGCGTAGCCATCGCGGGTGAAAGCGGGCAATGAACGCGACCGGCTGGCTAAACTGGAGAAGCCTGAACCAGGAGGGCATTGTCTTTGCCATCGCGGTTGTGCTGTTCATTGCCGCCGCCATCGGACTGCCCGGGTTTATCAACTCGAACAATCTCGTTGCCATCGTACGCTCGGTCTCGGTGCTGGGCATATTGGCGCTTGGCATGGCGGTCGTCATTATCGGCAGGGGCATCGACCTGTCGGCGGTGGCGATCATGGCGATGTCGGTCGCGTGGTATCTGCAACTGCTGAATTCGGGAACATCCGACGGGCTGGCCTTCGCCTATGTGCTCGCTGGCGTTCTCGCCATCGGGCTGTTGAACGGAATCCTGGTCGCCTACGCCGAGGTTCCGGCGATCTTCGTGACGCTGGCGACCGCATCCTTCGTCTTCGGCTATGTGCGTTCACAACTGATCACGCAGGACGCCGTGCCGGTGCCGCCCGGCCATTGGGTCGAGCTTCTGGGCGGGCTGCGTTTCCTCGACATCCCGGTCGAGGTGTTTGTCTTCGCCGGGCTGGCTTTCGCCTTCTTCCTGTTCCTGCGCTACACCAAATGGGGCCGCTACGTCTATTTCGCCGGTGACAACCCGGTCGCCGCGCGCAACATCGGCATTCCAGTGCGCCCGATGCTGGTGCTGCGCTACGTGCTGTCGGCCCTGGTCTCGCTGGTGGCCGGCCTGCTCACCGCCGCCAGCCTGCATTCGATCAACACCCGCATCGTCAATTCCACGCTGCTCTACGACATCGTGCTGGTGGCGGTGATCGGCGGCATCGGTCTGTCTGGCGGGCGGGGCGGGGTGCGCAACGTGCTGGTGGGTGCCGCGCTGATTGGCATCCTGCTCAACGCCATGACCATCATCGATATTCCGCTGCTCTATCAGAACCTGATCAAGGCCGCGATCCTTCTGGCGGCAATCATCGTCGACGGGTTCATCAATCCGCGCGACGAGCAGACCGCGCAGCAAGGCGACATTTAGACTGACGCGAACGGTTGGGGCCGGCCGCGAACGACATACCAAACCAGAGGATGTGACATGAAAATCATCAGGACATTTATGGCTGCCGCGGCAGCGCTTGCCGTCTCCGCCTTCGTGGCGCCGGGCTTCGCTGCAGAAGATCCGGGTCCGGCCGCCTATTCGCAAGCGCTCAAGGGCAAGCGCGTGATGCTGGTCCCGATGGCGATGGGCTTCGACCTGGCACAGGGCTGGGCGCATTACCTGAAGACGGAGATCGAGGCCTGGGGTGGCGTGTTCGAGACGCGTGACCCGAACTGGGTGGTCGATGCCGGCGCGCAGGCGATAACCGACGCGATCTCGTCGGACGCCAGGCCGGACGTGCTGATCATCCACTCGCCCGACCTCAACTCCTATGCCAAGCTGATGAAGAAGGCGCAGGCGGCCGGCACCTATGTGCTTTTGGTCGACAATCCGGCGAACTTCCCGGCCGATGCCTTTGTCGGCAGCGACTGGGATCGCCTCGGCCAGCTGGAAGCCGAAGCGGCGATCAAGGGTTGTGGGCCGAACTCGTCCAAGAAGATCGGGCTGGTGCAGGGCGACCAGGCCAACTCGTCGAGCCTCTACCAGTATGCCGGCATCATGAAGGTGCTGGACAAGAACCCCGACTTCAAGGTCGTGGCCAAGCCGGACTCCAACTGGGATGCGACGACCTCGCGCAACGTGACGACGACGATGCTGCAGCAGAACCCCGACATCTGCGCCATCATCGATTTCTGGGACGGCGACGCGACCGGCGCATCGGCTGCGATCCGCGATGCCAAGCTCGAAGGCAAAGTCTTTCTGGTCACCACCGGCGGTGGCGAAAAGACCGCCGACTGCGACAAGCTGCAGGACGGCACCTATGGCGCGGTGGTGATGACCGACCTTGCCCGCCAGTCGGGCGACATGAACGCCGTCATCAAGTTCCTGTTGCAGAGTGGCCAGCCGGCCGGCACCTCGCACACCTACATCTATACGCTGGAGAAGGCGACAACCAAGCCCGACCTCAAGCCAGACAGCTGCTGGGACTTGAAGGCACTGCAAGCCCAAGCTGCGGCCAAGTAAACCGCGGGTCCGTTGCAAGCATCGACGAGGTGGCCGGACCGGGTTCGGCCGCCTCTTTCTCTCTTGAGTGGCAGCAGCAACCGATGTCCTTTCGCGAACGCCTTCAATCCTGGCGCTACAATCTCGTGCCCGACCACCTCGTCGGCGAGATCCTGAGCAAGCGCTGGACCGACAACGCCATTCCGTTCCTGGCGCTGGTGGCGACGCTCGGTGTGTTCGGTTCGATCATCCCCGGCTTCTTCAAGCCGATGGCGCTGCAGGAATCGACCCGCCAGCTCGGCGAGTTCTCGCTGGTCGTCACCGGCATGACGGTGGTCATGCTTGGCGGCGGCATCGACCTTTCGGTCGGCTCGATCTTCGCGCTGTCCTGCTTTTCCGCCGTGTTCGTCTTCTTCATCCTCGAACAATCGGTGTGGCTGGCGCTGGCCGCCTCGATCGCCACCGGCCTGCTGTTCGGCGCGATCAACGGTTACCTGATCGGCTATTTCCGCCTGCGCGCTTTCCTGACGACACTGGTCACCTTCATCTTCGGGCGGGCGCTGTTCGACATTTTGGTCACCACCTATGCCGCCGACGTGCAGCTTTCCGATGCCACATCGGATGTGCTGGACTTCATCGGCGACGATACCTTTTGGGGCCTGTCGGTTGCGGTGTGGGCGGCGATTATCCTGGCGATTATTACGCATGTCGCGCTGACGCGCTCGCGGCCCGGCTGGCATGTGCAGGCGGTGGGCGGGTCGCGGCGATCGGCCCACAATGCCGGCATCCGCGTGCGCCGCACCGTATTCATGACCTATGTGTTTTCCGGCTTCTGCGCCTCGCTCGGCGGCTTCCTCATCGCCTGCCGGCTGAGCGGGGCAGGGCCGGGCACAGGCCTCAACCTCGAGGTCATGGCACTGACAGCAGCAGTCGTCGGCGGCGTCAGCCTGGGCGGCGGTCGCGGTTCGGTGATCAAGGGGCTGATGGGCGCGATCATCGTGCTGACGATGACCAACGGGCTGATCCGGCTGGGCTATGGCACCGGCACCAACCAGATGGTACTGGGCATCATGCTGGCCGTCGCCGTCACCATCGACATTCGCTGGCTGAAGAACCGCCACAAGGTTCTGGACGAGGTCTATGTCGCACCGGTCTACCTGAAGATGGGGGCAACGCAGTCGGCTGCACCGGGCTCGGGCACCCCTTACGAACTCGACAACCGATTGTCGGAGGCCGACCATATCGGGCTCGGCGAGCTGGAAGGGCCGGAAGACGTCATCCTCGACCGCGACGACCATCTCTATTGCGGCACCAGGCATGGCGAGATCGTCCGCTTCTTCGCGCCGGACTACAAACGCTCGGAGGTCTTTGCCCATATTGGCGGCTTTCCGCTCGGCCTGGCCTTCGACAAAACAGGCAATCTGATCAGCTGCGTCGGCGCCATGGGCCTTTATTCGGTCTCGCCGCAGCGCGAGGTGAAGCGGCTTTCGGCGGAAACGTCGCGCTCCTGGACCTCGATCGTCGACGATGCACGGCTGCGCGATCCCAATGATTGCGACATCGCGCCGGCCGGCCGCATCTACTTCACCGATTCCACCAAGCGCTATGATGCGCATGACTGGGCGCTCGACTCGATCGAGAACCGCGCCACGGGGCGGCTGCTTGTCTATGACCCGAGGGACGGCTCGACGAAAACGCTACTCGACGGCTACCGCTATACCAACGGCGTCTGCATGGCGCATGACGGCAAGTCGCTGTTCTTCGCCGAAAGCTGGGCCTGCCGCGTGCACCGCTACTGGCTGGAAGGGCCGAAGGCAGGCAGCGCCGAATGCGTCATCCGCGACATGCCGGGCTACCCCGACAACATCAACCGTGCCTCCGACGGCAATTACTGGATGGCCTGGCTCGGCATGCGCACGCCGAGCTTCGACCTGTCGCTGCGCCATCCCGACATGCGCAAGCGCATGACGCGCCGGCTGCCGCAGGACGAATGGCTGTTCCCCAACATCAACACCGGCGGTGTGGTGAAATTCAACGAGAAGGGCGGCATCGTCGAGGCGATGGGCGACCTGTCGGGCGCCGCGCATCCGATGGTGACTTCGATGCGCGAGCACAAGGGTTTTCTGTTCGTGGGCGGCATCCTCAACAACCGGATCGGCCGCTACCGGATTGCCGGCGCCGACCCGAACTGGACCAGCCCCGCTTCTTACTGGGGGGCGAAGGCATGATGCTGGATCCGATCCTCGACATCTTCCGCGGCAAGGCGGTGACCATCCCGCCGCTCGACGGTGCCTTCAGGCCGAACACGCTGCTGGACGATGCGCCGGCTTTTGCCGATCTGACCGAGCCCGACAATCTGCTGGCCGCCGACGGCCGGCTGCTGGTTTCCAGTGCCAATGCCGTCTACGCGCTCGCCGCCGGTGGCGCGCCTGTTCTGGTCGAGACATTTCCGGCCGCGGTCACAGCGCTCGCGCGCTCGCCCGCCGGCGAACTGACGGTCGGGCTCGAAAGCGGCAGGCTGCTGATTGCAGGCAAGGAGGCCGCCCTGCCGGCCGAGATCCGCTGCATAACAGCACTCGCTTATGCGGAAGATGGCACGCTTTGGCTGGCCAATGGCTCGGCCGACCACGCGCCGTCGCAATGGGCCGCCGATCTGATGAAGAAGGGTGCGTCGGGTTCGCTGTGGAAACGCGATCCGGCAGGCAGCGAATTCCGCAAGCTCGCCGGTGACATCGCCTTTCCCTATGGGCTGCATCCTGCCGGCAAGGATGTGCTGGTCAGCGAGAGCTGGCGCCATCAAGTTGTCCGCTTCGATGGCGCGACGGGCAGCCGCTCGACGGTGCTGGCGCATCTCCCCGGCTATCCCGCACGGCTGTCGCCTGCCGCCGACGGTGGCGCCTGGCTGGCGCTGTTTGCGCCGCGCAACCGGCTGATCGAATTCGTACTGCAGGAAACGCACTACCGAAACGACATGCTCGCGCAAGTGCCGCCGCAACACTGGATCGCGCCGGCGCTCGCCTCCAACCGCAGCTTCCTCGAGCCGCTGCAATGCGGCGGCATCCGCACCATGGGCATCCACAAGCCATGGTCGCCGAGCCGCTCCTACGGGCTGGTGGTCAGGCTCGATCGGGACATGCGGCCGCAGTACAGCCTGCACAGCCGCGCCAACGGCACGCGCCACGGCATCTGCAGCGTGGCGGAGAAAGACGGTCGCCTGTTCATTGCCTCGAAAGGCGGCGATTGTCTGCTGGCCATCGATCTGGCTTCAGGAGGGCATCGCTGATGGAACCGATCGTCCGCCTGGAGAACGTGACCAAGACTTACCGGGGCGTGCCCGCGGTGAGGAATGTCAGCTTCGGGCTGCGCAAGGGTGAGATCCACGCGCTGCTCGGCGAGAACGGTGCGGGAAAATCGACGCTGACCAAGATCATCGCCGGCGTTGTCGACGCGACATCGGGAAAGATGTTCCACAAGGGCCAGGAGATCGCCTACGCCTCGCCGCATGCGGCGCTTCAAGCCGGCATCGCCATGGTGTTCCAGGAGACCAGCCTGGTGCCGTCGATGACCGTGGCGCAGAACCTCTATCTCGGCACCGAGAGCTTTCTCAACCGGCTGCGCGGCACCTACATCTCGGCGCAGCAGTTCCTGCAGTCGCTGAATTTTCCTGTCGACCCCAATGCCATGGTGGCGACGCTGGGCGCCGCCAAGCGGCAGATGGTCGAAATTGCACGCGCCGTCCACCACAATGCCGAGATCATCATCTTCGACGAGCCGACGGCGACGCTGACGCCAGAGGAAAAGCGGCACTTCTTCGCGCTGATCCGCCGGCTCAAGGCAAGGGGCGTATCGATCGTCTTCATCAGCCATGCGCTCGAAGAGGCGCTTGATATCGCCGACCGCATCACCATCCTGCGCGACGGCGAGCTGGTGATCACCGACGACACCGCCGCTTTCGATCGCGACAGGATCGTCGCGGCGATGGTCGGGCGGACGCTGTCGGGGCAGCTCTACAGCCAGCGCGACGAGACCAAGCTGCGCAAGCCCGGCAAGAAGGTGCTGTCGGTGCAGGACATCTCGATGAGCAACGTCGTGCGCAACAATTCCTTCTCGATCTTCGAGGGCCAGATCACCGGCGTCTTCGGGCTGATCGGCTCAGGCCGCACCGAGACGTTCAAGATCGTCTCCGGCATCTACAAGCGCGACTTCCTGCGCGGCGGCACCATCGAACTGGACGACCGGCCGGTGCGCTATCTCGTGCCGAGCGAGGCGGTGGCGGACGGTATCGTCTATGTCACCGAAGACCGCAAGAGCGAGGGGATATTCGAGACGATGGACGTCGCCGAGAACCTGTTCGGCGGCTTTTTGGCGGCAGGGCGGGAAAAGGGCTGGGTGATCAATGCGCAGGAGATGCGGGCGCTGTCGGCCGAATGGACCAAGACGCTGAACGTCAAGGCGATCAACGACAATGCGCGCGTGGTCGAGCTTTCCGGCGGCAACCAGCAGAAGGTGGTGATCGGCAAGGGGCTGGTGCAAAAGCCGAGCATCGTCATCTTCGACGAGCCGACGCGCGGCGTCGATGTCGGTGCGATCGCCGAGATCCACCAGATCATCAACCGGCTGGCCGATGAAGGCCTCGCAGTCGTCGTCATCTCGTCCTACCTGCCGGAGATTATGAACCTGTCCGACCGCATCCTGGTCTGCCGGCAGGGCCGCATCGTCGAGGAGTTCTCGCCTGCGGAGGCCACGGAGGAGAAGATCATGTACGCAGCGGTGCATTAGGGCGATGCGAACTTCGACAATTGGCCGAGTCGCCCGTCGTTTCGTCATCCCGGGGCGAAGCAAGGAGCGAAGCGACGCGGCGCAGACCCCAGGATCCATGCCGCTACATCAGAGCGCTGCTGCGGTGCAGCATCCTGCTCCGCTGCACCCATCGGCGGAGGTCACGGCATGGATCCCAGGGTCTCCGCAACGGAGCTTCGCTCCTGCTTCGCCCAGGGATGACGAAGGTGAGGGGCTGTGCATTCCAGGGTTCTGGGCCGGCCTGCAAAACTGAATCACCCGGGCAGGTTAGCCGCTTTTTCTCCAGACCTGATTCAACGACCTCGCATAATGATTCAAACGAAAGGAGCCTGCCATGGCCACCACAAGACTTCTGACCGATGCCGAGGTCCAGGCGATTCCCGCCGTGAAGGCGGTATTCGACGACATCCGTGCGACGCGCAAATCCGATTTCGTCAACAATTTCTGGCGCGGGCTGGCCAATGATCCGGTCTCGCTGAGGCGGGTGTGGGAGCAGCTCAAGGCGGTGATGGTCGCTGACAGCGCCATCGATCCGCTTACCAAGGAGATGATCTACATCGCCGTCTCGACCGCCAATGGCTGCTCCTATTGCGTCCACTCGCACACCGCCGCAGCGCGGGCCAAAGGCATGACCGACGCGCAGCATGGCGAGTTGGTGTCGATCATCGGGCTGGCCGGGCAAACCAACCAGATGGTGACAGCGCTGCAGATCCCGGTCGATCCGGAGTTCGAGGTGCGGTGAGGTGAGGCGCGGCGCCTTCCCTTCTCCGCTTGTGGGAGAAGGTGGCCGAGCGAAGCTCGGTCGGATGAGGGGTGCTGGACGGATCGCTGCCTTGGAGACGTAAGTGCTTAAATTGCTTTACATTTCCTCCGTCGCGTTCCTTCCAACACCCCTCATCCGTCTCGGCGCTTCGCGCCGATCCACCTTCTCCCACAGGGGGAGAAGGGGAGGCGTGCGCGCCTCACACCGGCCGGTAGACCCGCTCCGCCGTGTTCCAGAAAATATCAGCCTCTGCCGCCGTGCCGTGCTTGCCCACCGCCTCGCGGTGCGCCTTGATCAGCTCGGCATGGCTGGTCCACAGTTTCTCGATCGGGAAGTTCGAGCCGAACATCAGGTGGTCGCTGCCGAGAATGTCGATGGCGTTGTCGACGATATAGCCGATCAGCGCCGGGTCGTTGCGGTGGACGAAGGTGCCGAGGCCGGACAGCTTTGCATAGAGGTTGGGCGCCGCTGACAGCGTGCGCAGGCCGGACTTCCAGGCCTCGGTGGTCTCCGGCTCCATGTCGGTCAGCATGCCGGCGTGGGTGAGAATGAAATTGGTCTCCGGATTGTCGCCGACCAGCGTCAACCCGTCTCTCATCTGGGCGGGGAAAAGCTGCAGGTCGAAGGACAGGCCGTAATCCTTGAGCCGCGCGACATTGGCCCGCACCTTCGGGTCGATGACCTGATCGGCCGAGGCGGCGAAGCGGAAGGCCGGCGTTCCGTGCCAGTGCAGCTGCATGCGCACGCCGCGCAGCAGCGGATATTTTTTCAGCCGGTCGATCTGGTGACGCACGTCGTCCACCGTCATGTCGGCATAGCCGACGATGGCGTGCGGCCAGCCGGTTTCTTCCGCGGTCTTCTGCAGGAACGCCACCTCGTTCTCGAAATCCTCCTTCGCCCAGTTGGTCTGGACATAGACCGCCTTCTCGACGCCCGAACCTTGCTGGTCGGCGAGGAATTCCTCGATCGGATAATCGCGGCGGATCGGCTCGTAGGGGCCAAAGATGCGCGGCACCATCGGCCCGCGCAGCCAGGGTTGGTCCTCTCGGCGCCAGATGTGGAAATGCGCGTCGATCGCCTTCTGCATCATGAAACCCTCGTCCAGATTGCCGCGGCCGCCGGAGCTGGGCGGGCGAGCGACAGGATGAAATCGGCGAGACCGGCGATCGACGAGCCGTCGACCAGATCGTCGAGCACCGGCAGGATGGCGCTAAGTGCTGCCGTGGCCGGCCGGAAGCGCGGATCGCCGGCCAGTGGCGTCGCCAGCGAAAGCCGAAAGGCGCGGGCGCTCAGCCGGCGCATCGCGGTCTCCAGCTCGGCATGATCGCCGCGCTCCAGCGCATCGGACAGGATGACGATTGCCGCCCCGCGTGCAAAGGCGGAGAAGCGCGGCACCGATAGAAACGCGAGCAGCGTCGGTCCCATACGGGTGCCGCCGTCCCAGTCGTCGACCTGGGCAGCGGCGTGGGCCAGCGCCTGATTGCGGTCGCGAATGCGCAGCGCCGAGGTGATACGGGTCAGCCGTGTGCCGAAAGTGAAGACCTCCGCCCGGTCGGCGCCTTGCACCGCCGCGTGTGCCAGCTTGAGATAGTCCGATGTGTAGAGCTTCATCGAGCCCGACACGTCGATCAGCATGAGAAGCTTGCGCGGCACTGTCTGCCGCCGGCGCAGCAGCGGCGAGGGGATATCGCCGTCGGCACTGACGATTTCGCGCAGCGAGCGGCGCAGGTCGAGCTTGCCGCGGGCATTCGTGCGCACGGTGCGGAAGGAGCGGCGGGCGGGCAACGCGGTGGCGAGCTTGCGGCGGAAGGCGGCAAGCCCGTCGCTATCGCGATGGAACTCGCGGACGCTCAACTGTTCGCTGGCCGAAGACAGTTCGCCGCCTTCCTCCTGGCGGACCACCTCGATTTCTTCTTCGCCCGTTGCACCATCGTCCTTGATGCGGGTTTCCTCGTCGGCCTCGCCTTCGACCAGCGCCGCGGCGTCCCCATAGAAATGGCTCCGGAAATGCGCCTCGAATTCGTCGCGGCGGTCGGGCGGCGGCGCCAGCGTGGCAAGGGCCGCCTCGTGGATGTCGGCCATCGAGCGCGGCCCGAGCAGGGTTACGGCCTGCATGAAGCCGGAGACCTGCTCGGGCGCTACCGGGAAGCCGTAGCGGCGCAGCAGCCGGCCGAAGCCGAGGAAGGGTGCTGCGGCGCAGGGCAAGCTTTCTCCCCGCATCATTCCTTCGCGCCCCCCTCTGTCCTACCGGACATCTCCCCCTCAAAGGGGGAGATTGGCAGCTTCGACGCTCCGCTCAGCCCTGCAATGTTGGAGTTTAGCGAAAGCCGGGATGACATCTGATCTCCCCCCTTGAGGGGGAGATGCCAAGTGGTGGCAAAGAGGGCAGGACAGAGGGGGGTGCTGTCCCGCCAACGTTGCGGAATGGACGGGAGGAGGGGATTGCCGACTTCCCGGCTCACGCCAGCGCCTCCTCGACAATCTTGCCGAGCTCCGGCGCGATGCAGGATAGATCCTCCTCGTCCTTGATCAGCACGCCAATGGCGCGGCGAAACGCTTCCGGCCACGGGCTGCCGCCCTTTTCGAGGATGGTCGCGGCATTGGCCCATTCGACCGCCTCGGCGATGCCGGGCGGCTTCGCCAGCGGACGCGCGCGAATATCGCGCACGGCGGCAGCCACCGCGCGCGCTGTGGCCTCGGCGACATCGCCGGCGCGCAGCATGATGATCTCGGCCTCGCGCCCGGCGTCGGGATAGGTGATCCAGTGGTAGACGCAGCGCCGCCGCAGCGCTTCGGCCAGTTCTCGGGTGCGGTTCGAGGTCAGGATGACGATCGACTGCGCCGTCGCGCGAATGGTGCCGCGCTCGGGAATACTGATTTGGAAATCGGACAGGAATTCCAGCAGCAGCGCTTCGAATTCATGGTCGGAACGGTCGATCTCGTCGACCAGCAGCACGCGCTTTTCCGGCGCCTTCAGCACCTGCAGCAGCGGCCGCGCGATTAGGAAGCGGTCGTCGTAGATGTCGATCTCATGCTCGCCGGCATGGCGGATGGCGAGCAACTGGCGCTGGTAGTTCCATTCGTAGAGCGCATGCGCGGCGTCGATGCCCTCATAGCATTGCAGTCGCACCAGCTCACGCCCGAGCAGTTCGGCTATCGCCTTCGCCGCTTCGGTCTTGCCGACGCCGGGCGCGCCTTCGAGCAGCAGCGGCTTACCCAGCCTGATCGCCAGGAAGATTGCGGTGGCCAGGCTTTCATCGGCGAGATAGCGCGAGGCGGCGAGCCGCGACGCAACCGCCTCCGGCGATGTCGCGACTGTCTCGGCACTTCTCTTGGGCATTTCCAACACTCAGTTCGATGCTTGCGCCTTCAGCGCCCGCAGGATGCGCTCCGGCGTGATCGGCAGCGTGTCGATGCGCACGCCGACGGCGTCGAAGACGGCATTGGCGACCGCCGGGATCTGCGGGTTGGCGCACATTTCGCCCGGCCCCTTGGCGCCGTACGGCCCGTCGGCCGAGGGCCTCTCCAGCACGATGATCTCGGTTTGCGCGAGATCGCCAGGACCCGGCATCAGATATTGGTTGAAGTCGGTGCCGCCGTGATCGCGGTCGGGGTAATAGGGTTCGGTCGTCTCGTAGAGCGCATGGCTGATGCCCATCCACGAGCCGCCGACGAGTTGCTGCTCGACCATTTTCGGGTTCAGCGCGCGACCGATCTCGAACACGTTCTTCACCGTCAGCACGGTGACCTCGCCGGTCTCGTCGTCGACTTCGACCTCGGCAACCGTGCAGGCGTGCGCGTAGCAGGTCGACGGCTTCATCGCGCCGGTTTCCTTTTCGGGATAGGAGCGCGGGATCAAAAACATGCCTCGGCCGGAAATCGAACGACCGCGCTTGAAATGCGCCGACAGCGCGACATCGAAGATCGAGATCGATTTCTGCGGCGCGCCCTTGACCAGGATGTTGCCCTGGCCATCGGTCTCGAGGTCGGACGCATTGACTTCAAGCTCCTCGGCCGCCACTTCCAGCATCACCTGGCGGGCTTCCCTGGCCGCCTGGATGACGGCGTTGCCGGCGCGATGCGTGCCGCGCGAGGCGAAGGTGCCCATGCAGTGCGGACCGGTATCGGTGTCGGCGGTGTCTACGACGACACGGTCGGTCGGCACGCCGATCGTCTCGGCGCAGATCTGCGCCATGATCTGCTTCATGCCCTGGCCGAGATCGACGCTCGACAGCGTGACCATGAAATTGCCGGTCGGCGTCGAATGCACCAGCGCCTGGGTCGGGTCGCCGCCGAGATTCATGCCGGTCGGGTAGTTGATCGCGGCGACGCCGCGTCCGCGCCTGATCGCCATCTCAAGCTCCCTTCGCGTAGGACGACATCGCCATGAATTTTTCTGCCACGGGCCAGTTGGCGCGCGAGGCTTCCTGCATGCACTCGATCAGCGCAGCACCCTCGGTCGGCTGCCGATGTGCTTTCATGTCGCCATCGCGATAGGCGTTGATGAAACGGAATTCGAGCGGGTCCATGCCGATCAGCCGGGCGAGCTTGTCCATCTGTACCTCCAGCGCGAAATCGCCGATGGTGACGCCGAAGCCGCGCATCGCCGAGGACGGGGTGCGGTTGGTGTAGACGCAGTAGGTGTCGATCCAGACGTTCGGGATCGTATAGGGGCCGGGATAATGGCCGGCGCCCTTCTGCGCGCCGTAGGGCGAATGGCGCGAATAGGCGCCGGCATCGGTGTAGCCCGTGACTTTACGCGCGACGATGCGGCCGTCGTTCATGACGCCGTCCTTGATGATGACTTTCTCGGCGGCGCGCGGCGAGGAAATCTGCATCTCTTCCTCGCGGCTGTAGATAAAACAGACCGGTCGTCCTGTTATTTTGGCGCCAAGGATGGCGATCGGCTCGACGATGACGTCGACCTTGCCGCCAAAGCCGCCGCCGACAGTGCCGCCGACGAAATGCAGCTTGTTGCCAGGCATCTGCAGGATGATCGAGGCGTTATCGAGGGTGAAGAACATCGCCTGCGTGTTGGTGTAGCAGGTGAAGCGGTCGTTACCCTCGGGTGCGACGATGCAGCCGGTCGTCTCGGTCGGCGCATGCTCGATCGGTGAAGACTGGTAGGTCTGTTCGAGCACGTGGTCGGCCTCGGCGAAGCCGACTTCGACATCGCCGAAGCGCACCTTGCGGCATTCGCCGCTATCGTAGAGATAGTAGTTCCGGCCATGGTACTCATTGACGATCGGCGCGCCGGGCTTCAGCGCTTCCTCCATGTCGAAGACGGCCGGCAGCACTTCGTAGTCGACCTTGACCTTGGCGGCGGCTTCCTGGGCGGCGCGCTCGGTCTCGGCCAGCACCGCCACAACTGCCTCGCCCTTCCAGCGCACCTTGCCGTCGGCCAGCACCGTCTCGTCCTCCGGCCCGATCTGGATCAGGATCAGGATGGTGTAGACATTGTGCGGCACATCCTTGGCGGTCAGGATTCTCACCACGCCCGGATGCCTCTCGGCCTCCGACGTATCGATGCTGCGGATGCGGGCGTGATGATGCGGGCTGCGCACCATCTTCAGGTGCAGCATGCCGGCAAAATTGCGGTCGGCGAAATAGGCGGTCTTGCCGGTGACATGGCCGGGCGAATCCGAACGCGGCCGCGGCTGGCCGATCTCGTGCAGATCGTCCTTGCGCTGGTCGGCGAAGTAGTTCTTGCGGAGTTCCATCTTTTTGACTCCCTCAAGCCGCGTTCTGCGAATTGGAGCGCGCAGCGCTCAGCACCGCCTGGATGATCGGTTCGTAGCCGGTGCAGCGGCAGATATTGCCCGACAACGCCTCGACCACGTCCTCGCGGCTGGGGTTCGGGGTTTGGTCGAGCAGCACCTTGGCGGCCATGATCATGCCCGGCGTGCAGAAACCGCATTGGGTCGCGAAAGCATCGAGGAAAGCGCGTTGCAGCGGATGCAGCACGCCGCCTTCCGCCAGCCCCGTGGTCGTGGTAATGGCCGCACCGTTGCAGGTCTCGGCCAGCGTCAGGCAGGAGAGCCTGAGCTCGCCATCGATGATGACCGAGCACGCGCCGCAAGTGCCCTGGTGGCAGCCGCCTTTTGGCGAGGTGTCGCCGATCTTGTCGCGCAGCGCATGAAGCAGCGTTGTGCCGCTGTCGATGAATTCGGCCTTTTCGGCACCATTGAGCGTGAACTGAACCGGGACCTTTGCCATCTTTTTACTCCTTGCGCCGCAGCCAGGCGGACATACGCGCCACGGTCTTTCAGGCGAGCAGCAGCCGGCCGAGATGGACCGGCAGGACTTCGTTGCGATACCAGGCACTGGCGATCGGATCGGTTCGCGGCGAAGTGCCGTCGCGGGCAACAGCCAGTGCCGGTGCGATGCCCTCGCTCGTGAGTTCCCGGCCAATCAGGGCCTTCTCCGCCGCCCTGGCACGGATCGGCCGGTCGGCCATGCAGCCGAGCGCGATCCGCGCGGACGACACAGTGCCGTCCGGTGCGTGCTCCAGCACGGTCGCGATGCTCAGCACCGAAATGCCCTTTGGCTTGACCCTCGACACTTTCAGGAAGCGAAAGCCGCCTTCCTTCGGAAGCGTGAAGCCGACCGCAGTGACGATGGCGTGGTTGCTTTCGCGTTTCGCCAGGAAGGTTTCGATCGGCAGTTCGCCGTCGCCGGTGTTGACGGTTGCGTCCAAGGCCAGCAGTGCAACGGTGAAATCGCCGTAAGGCGCTGGCGCGAAGAGATTGCCGCCGACGCTCGCCATGTTGCGGATCGCCGGGCCGCCGACGGCGCGCGCGGCGTGGGCCAGCGGGGCGAGATCCGGATGGCGGGCGATCGCCGCCATGGTCACCGACGCGCCGATGCGGACCGTGCCGCCGGAGACGCTGATGGCCGACAACGCCGGGTCGGTCGACCTGACGAAACCGGAGATCGACACGTCGCCTTCATTGACGGCGCGCACGACCAGCGTGCCGCCACCGAGATAGCGGGTGCCGGCGGCTTTCAGCGCCGCGCCGGCGTCCTTCACCGTCGGGAAAGTCTGCAATGCAAGCGTCATGGAACGCTCCCTTTACGCCTGGCTTTGGCCGGCAAAATGGGCCTTCAGGGCGTTGAACCCGCCCTGGAAAACATTGGCGCCCATGCCTTCGGCCAATTTATCGGCTTCCTCGGGAGCGGCGTCGAAGCTGGCGGTCCATTCGGCATAGGTGCGGTCGCCGTCCGTCACCCGCCGCAACTGCAGCGTCGACTTGTGATTGGTGAGCGGCTGCGGCGTCTCCAGGATGGCGTAGCTGACGAGGAAGTTCTCGTCGGAGAAATCGAGCAGCTTTTCGCGGAGGCGGGCGCCGCTGGCGAGCTGGAAATTGCGCACGCAGCCGATCGTGCCGGCATCCTTGCCGTCTTCGATATGGCTTTCGACCATGCGCGGGTGCCAGGTCGGCAGGCCGTTGAAGTCGCGTATGCGCGCCCAGACCTTTTCGACCGGTGCGTCGATGACGCTGGAGATGGTGACTTTCGCCATATGATCGTTCCCTTGCAAATCAGCTGCTTGGGAGGGTAGAGCGGCAGGCTCGGCAGCGCTTATCAATGCGTCTTGAACGCCTATCAAATAGTCTGAAAAAACGGGCGCTCAGCTGATCGCCCGCGCCGCCTCGCGGTAAAGCGTCGGCGGGACGCCGACATGGTCGCGGAAGAAGCGCGAGAAATTGCCTTGCGTGGTGAAGCCGAGATTGCAGGCGACCGAGATCAGCGGCTCCTGCGACCACTGTAACTGCCGCACCGCTTCCTCCATGCGCAGCGTGTTCCAATAGACGTTGGGCGTCAGATTGGTCTGTTCCTTGAACAGGGCGAAGAAATGCGGCCGCGACAGGCCGACGCTGCGCGCCACGTCGTCGAAGCAGATGCGCTCGCAGACATTGGCTTTCATCAGCTGGATCGCCTTGCGGACGCGGAAGTCTTGCATGGTGTTGATGCGGGTGCGCACCGTCTGCGGTGCGGAGGCGTCGGCGGCATCGAGCACGCTGTCGATGAAGCGCTCGATCTCGTAATTGGCGATGTCGTCGATGCTCTCATTGTCGCTGAGATGGTCGAGAAGGTTGGCCGCTGCCTTGTGCAGCCAAGGCTCGAGCGTGATTGCCGGGGCAGAGAACAGCGGCGCGGCGGAAGGCAGCTCGCGGCGTTTTCGTGCCCAGTCCGGATCGATGTAAAAGGCGAGGAACAGGCCGGGCGTGCCGTCGCGGGACAGAGCGTGGCTGTGCGGCTGGAAGGAATTGATGCCGGCGGCGGTGCCCGGTCCAAGCCGTACCGTCTCGCGGCCGATGGTCATCTCGCCGGCGGTGCCTTCCAGCCAGATGATGATATGCGCCTCGACATGGGCATGGGTGACGAAGTCGCTGGCGACGTTCAGGACAGAAACATGTCCGAACCGGCCCCAGTAGAGCCTGATCGCTTCCGTCATGGGTATATCCTCCCGCAGGCGACTGGCCTCCCTTCGCCTGCTGCGAGCGATTGTGCGGCGCAGTTTGGGCTTGCGTCAAGACGCATGTGCACGTCCGGGCGCCGGCCATGCGCCGCACCGCGGATTTTCAGACTCGGCGATAGGAGCGCGTCCCCTTCTCCCCCTGTGAGACCTTTGCACAGAAGCCGATTGGTGATTCTGTGATGATGGTCGAAGCAGGGAGATTCGGGATGGCGGA